>NZ_CP152019.1:0-300000 GCF_038622445.1 Sporosarcina sp. FSL K6-1522 | reverse complement strand
ATAATGAGCACAGCGTGTTTCGTCATCGAGGACTTTACCACGTACGGTGTGACCTTTTAGTTGCATGTGATTAGCCTCCTTCATCTACAAAGAAATGTATGAAATCACTACTTAACTGGCAAAGCTAACGGAAAAAGGGTGGATGTTATGTGGACTGAATTTCCCGTTATTCATACGAACATTTGGGATGCGGTTTGGGCGATTCCCGTTATTCTCTTAGGCGTTTTTTTACTGCGTTTTTTGTTCAAGCTCCCTGAAAGTTGGTTTTCAACTGCATCGACAGTGATTGGGCTACTACTCTCCATTTTTATTAGTCATCCGGGTAATTTGGCCGCAGGAATTTTCATGGGATTATTCTATGGCGGTGCAGCGAGCGGGACGATTTATTCTTTAAAGGTTTGGTACAAATCGTATCGTGCGCGATAATTTTATTTCAGCGGGCAAAATCCACACTGCATGAGGCCGGGGACGTCTTTTGAGAAGCAACATGTCGTGCGTACTTCAGTGTTAATGAGCGCTGAGGGTTCGCATCCTTTTAAATAGGTGCTGAATAAAGAGCGAGTTGCGGTACCATCCCAAAGTGCATCGTCTTTCAGCATGTCGAAATCGGCGCGGGCTTCGTCGGCACTACTTGGATCGGATAGTAGGACGTGGTATTGCCAAAGGAGAAAGCCAAAAATATTTTCCCAAAGTGTCAGTGGCGAAACCGAGGAAACGGTACGTAGCTGTTTAATCACCGAGCTACATTGCTCACTTAATATTTGTCGAATGACGGCTTGACGTTCATCATCTTCTACATGGCGCCAGTCTTCTGCACGGGCAAATGTGCTAACGGACAGCTTGCCATACTCTTCTATTGCGCCGAAAAGAAGAGTATCTGGGTCTCCATCCCATACTTCATCATAGGCTGCTAGATTGTAAAACTGCATGGCGACGAACATGCCGACACGCCGCATGAAATAGGAAGCGGCGACGGTTTGGTTTGGGCTGCCACTCACAGCTTGAATGATGTTGAGTGTGTCTGCTATGCCGTTTGGATCGAGTAACGTTTGCAATGTG
Source organism: Sporosarcina sp. FSL K6-1522 (assembly GCF_038622445.1). GTDB lineage: Bacteria > Bacillota > Bacilli > Bacillales_A > Planococcaceae > Sporosarcina. Next base: position 298,941 of record NZ_CP152019.1, on the reverse strand, counting down.
AATAATGGTCGTTCAGGCTTTTCCGTATAGATGCTGTACATATTTAATTGTCTGAGTTGGTCCGTTGTTAGATTTTTCATACTTTCATTATATCCTGTTTTTGCTTGTTTCAACAAGTTGAGCGAGCGCTCAGTCTGTTGTATAATCAAGGCATCTAAACGCTATTGGAGTGGAATTTTACGTGACGAAACGTTTGCATATAGAAGAAATTATGGATTTGATTGAGCGTGAGGCGGATATTATTGTCCCGATTGCCAATGGGGAGCCACATCGCTTGTTGGATTTGTTGGAAGAAAATCATACGAAATTAGAGCGTGTGAAGATCCATCAGATGTTAACGCTACGTGAACGTGACTATATTGCTGGTCGCATGAAAGAGCATTTGTCCCATGTATCGTATTTTTTAAGTGGGGCGACACGCAAGGCTTATCATGAAGGGCAAGTTGAACTCGTTCCGAACGTCTTCCATGAAGTACCGGATATGTTGCGGCAAATGACGAAAATGTCGTTGATTATGTCTGTCGCTTCACCGATGGATGAGCACGGCTATTTCTCATTGGGGACACAGGCGGATTATGTTTCGGAATTCATTGGCCATGTACCGTTTGTTTTGGAAGTGAACAAGCATATGCCACGCACATTTGGGGAAAATCAGATTCATATTAGTCAAATTGCAGGTTATATCGAGAATGATCTGCCATTATCTGAAGTGATTGCGCCAGCAATTGGTGAGAAGGATATGCAGATCGCTGAATTTGTGACGAGTGAAATTGACAACGGAGCTTCGCTGCAAATTGGAATTGGTGCCATTCCAAACGCGGTAATGAGTATGCTGAAGGACCATCGTCATCTTGGCATTCACACGGAGATGCTGACAGATGGCATTGTGGATTTGGTGGCGGCGGGTGCAGTGGATGGTACGCGGAAATTTACGCGAAAAGGGAAGATTGTGGCAACGTTTGCTTATGGTTCGCAACGCTTGTATGATTTCATCCATGAAAATCCTGCTGTCGAATTTTTGCCGGTGAGTGTCGTCAATGACCCTCGGGAAATCGCGAAAGAACAACAAATTGTCTCGATTAATGCCACGACAGAAGTCGATTTGTATGGACAATGTGCGTCTGAAACGATTGGTGGACGTTATTATTCGTCAACAGGCGGGCAAGCGGACTTTGCACGCGCGGCTCGTTTTGCGAAACACGGTAAAGGCTTCATCTGCATGCATTCGACTGTGAAAAACGACACGATTTCACGCATTAACTTACAATTGTCACCGGGATCTGTCGTCACAACATCGAAAAATGATGTCGATCACATTGTCACGGAGTACGGTATTGCGCACCTTTATGGAAAATCGTTAGCTGAACGTGCAAAAGCACTGATTAACATCGCTCATCCAGCATTCCGAGAAGAGTTGCTGTTTGATGCGAAGAAAAACGGCATATTGTATTGAATGTGAAACAGCGTCCTTTAGGGGGGCGCTGTTTTTTTAACACTAGATTGTACTTCTTCCAAGCGTATTCAACTTCGATGGTACCTGACAATGTCATTCGTTATGCGCGGTTCACCAGCAGCATTGCGCGGTCTGTCGTTGGTTATGCGCGGTTCACCAGCAGCATTGCACGGTCCGTCACTCGTTATGCGCGGTTCACCAGCAGCATTGCGCAGTCTGCCGTTGGTTATGCGCGGTTCACCAGCAACATTACGCGGTCTGTCGTTGGTTATGCGCGGTTCACTAGCAGCATTGCTCGGTCTGTCGTTGGTTATGCGCGGTTCACCAGCAGCATTGCGCGGTCCGCCGTTGGTTATGCGCGGTTCACCAGCAGCATTGCACGGTCCGTCGTTCGTTATGCTCGATTTAACTAGCACGATGCATTTGGTGAGTGATTAGTATTGGACAACTTGGCATGCCGAATTGTTTTCCAAGCACATTCCACTTCAATGGCCATAGCCTAGGTTATTCCCCTTCTTTATTCATCACATTTATATACACAACTAACCCAATCGCTCCTGCAGTAATAATAATCCCGAATAATGTGCCTGCGAATGAACCTATAAACACCAAAGCAAATGGCAGAATAAGCGTTACGATACCATTGACCAGAAGAAAAGAACCCACTACCTTTGCTAACTTATTCTTATCTCCCTTGAATGTCGTTTCATCGTAACCTGCAATGAATGATAGATCTTTCTTCTTCCGAATTACATAACTAAACAAGAAAAGAAGAATACTGACAAAAAGACAAATCATAAATCCAGCTATGAACATTACATCAGCTCCAATAGTAATCGATAGTCACTTTCTATTGATACGTTCTGAATGAAGGATAAGTTTTATTTCTTGGCACCGATTGTGATTCAAAGAGCACATTCATTGTAAGTGTATACCCCTGATGGTATATTGAGATGAAGAAAGTTTGGAGGGAAAACCACAATGGAATGGATTTTCATTTTACTCATCGTTGGATTTTTTGTGTGGCGGATGATGCCTGCGAAAGGGGTACGTTCTATTTCAACAGAGGAATTGAAAGGTATGTTGAAAGATAAATCCAAGCAGTTTATCGACGTCCGAACGCCGGGTGAATATAAGGGGCGTCATCTAAAAGAATTTAAAAATATCCCACTGAATGCGGTGAAATCACAGTTGGGTAGTTTAGACAAATCGAAAGAAACGATTGTTATTTGTCAGAGCGGTATGCGCAGTGCACAGGCAGCGAAAATCTTGAAGAAGGCGGGATTTACGAATGTCTTGAACGTTACAGGCGGTATGAGCGCTTGGCGTGGGTGAAAAAATGAGAGGAAGGGGATTTCCCCTCCTCTCATTTTTCTTTCACACCAATGACACGAATTCTTTTATAATCCGCAACCCAACGGCCTTCCTTGTATAGGACAGGACGTAAATGATGCTCGATTTTTGAGAGAAGGTCTTTCTTCTCATCTTCCGCAATCTCTTTGAAAAAGGCACTACAGAACATGTCAATCCAGTTTCGCATGCCATTCTCCCCATCCAATGGCGTCGGTCTGTCATAGTGCTGGGCAAGTGTGACTCTAAATCCCGCTTCTTCCATTAAAGTCGCGTACTCGCCAATACTCGGGTAATACCAAGGGAATTGTTCGTCGTTGTAAGTAAACCCTGCTTCCTTCACTTGGTGAATGATACCGTCTGTAATCGCTTGAACGTTTTCTTTACCACCAAACTCCGCCACAAATCGTCCACTTTGCTGTAAACTTTGATAAATACAGGTGAGGGCTTGTTTCGGTGATTTGATCCAATGAAGTGTTGCGTTCGAGAAAACAGCATCAAATTCGTTCGTGTACCCTAAGTCTGTCGCATCTCGAACTTCAAATTCAATAGCTGGATACTTCTTTTTCGCTTGCGCTACCATATTCGGCGAATGATCCGCACCTACAATATCTACTTGAGCATCGTATAATTTCTTTGCTAAATCCCCAGTACCACAACCAAGGTCAAGAATTTTCTCGCCTGCTTTCGGGGCCAATAAATCCAAGAGCTGATTGCCGTATTGCGAAACAAATGCATGTTTTGCATCATATAAATTGGCATTCCAAGTGTCTTGCGTTTGCGTGCGTCCCATCGTCCATTTCCCCTCTCATCTACACATTGCTGTTAATTGAATTATACTTGAGAATATAAATAATGAAAAATAACAAAAATAAGTAAAGTTGATAACGGAATGTTATTAGTGGAGGTCTAAATGAATATCAAATGGTTACAAACCTTTATTGTGGCAGCTAAGTATGAGAACTTTCGCAAGGCTTCAGAAGAACTGTTTCTGACACAGCCTGCCGTTACAAAACATATCCAAAGGCTTGAAGAAAATCTCAATGCACAATTATTTGAAAGAGTAGGGAAGACAATCCTTTTATCATCGGCGGGCTATCATTTTCTGCCCCATGCAAAGGAAATCCTGGAGAAGTATGAGCAGGGGCTTAGCGACTTTGACTCATGGAAACAAGGCTACAAGCGTAAGTTAGTCATTGCAACAGCACCGCAAATTGCTTCTTCCATCCTGCCATCAATTTTGCGCAGTTTTATGGATGAACATCCTGAAATAGAGATTTTCATCAATATCCTGCAATCGTATGAAATCGGTGAGGAAGTCAGTGCAGGTAGGGCAGATCTGGGATTGACGAGGATTGAACCGAGTCAAACAAATATTAAACGCCAGATTGTTCATGAAGAGCCTGTTATCTTAGTAGCACCCTATGTAGAACGTCCGTGTGATGAAGAGCAGCTCCTACAGAAATACAGGTTAATCACGCATAATCATCCGGACTATTGGGATCAGCTGTTGAATGATATTAAACAACATTATCCAACGATACGTACGATGAATGTGAATCAAATTGAAATTACTAAACGCTTTATTGAGCAAGGACTTGGTGTTTCCTATTTACCACGAACAATGGTGCAAGAGGAGTTACGTGTAGGACGCATTTCAGAAATTACGTCGGAAAAAATTTTACCACCAAAATCTTTCACATATGTCGTAACAAAAGTGGCGACACATGAGGTGAGGGAATTTACGACGTTTTTAAAGGATGAGATTGCAAAATATTAATATGCATAGAGCCGTTCAAAATAGGAAATCCACGAAGCGTTTTTACTTCGTGGATTTTGTGTCGTCTTTCTTACGGGCATAACAAACGATTTCTCCACATATGCCCAAACACTTTTTTAGGCAGACACATACACTTGAAGTGAAGAGGTGGTGAACGTGAAAAGAGATGAGCCGGCTGTTCGATACGATCCGTTTGAAATTGAACAGCGTGAATGGAAGCGACGGCAAACGAAGGAACGGCTGAAACAATTACTGACGATTGCCTCGCCAGTGTTCCTGCTTTTATTGTGGGAGTTTATGTCGAGGACGGGGATACTTGATATCCGCTTTTTTCCACCGCCTACTACGATTATGGTGACATTTGTTGAGATGATCTCAAATGGTGAGATGGCGGGACATATTGGGATATCGCTGTATCGGATTTTTGCCGGGTTTTTGCTGGGGGTTATACCAGGCGTCATCGTTGGTTTACTGATGGGCCTTTATACGCCAATCCGGCATTTCGTGTCGCCAATCGTAATGGCACTTATGCCAATTCCTACAATTGCTTTGCTGCCGATCATTATCATTCTTTTCGGGATTGGAGATTTGTCGAAAGTCGTGACGATTGCAGGGAGTGTCTTTTTCCCAGTTGTCATTAATACGGCTGCTGGTGTCCTTAATATTGATTCGATTTATTTGGATGTGGCGAAAAATTACGAGGCGGGAAGAGTGAACTTTTTCCTGAAAATTGCTTTGCCTGGTGCTATGCCCGTCATGCTGGAAGGGATCCAGATGGGGCAGGCGATAGCGCTTTTAACCATTGTTGCTGCGGAGATGATGGGGGCAACTTCAGGAATTGGTTATCTCATTTGGACGTCTTACAAAGCATTTTTACTCCCGGAAATGTATGTGGGGCTAATCCTTATATCCTTTTTTGGCTATCTGTTTTCGCTAGTGCTCCGAGGAATTCAAAAGAAGATGTTGCCATGGAGGTGAACAGATGGGCAAGAAAGCCAAAATCATTATTCGCAATTTGACAAAGGCATTTTATAAAAAACAAGCGAGTGTCACAGCACTTGATGATATTGATTTGACGATTACAGACGGAGAATTTGTCTGTCTTGTCGGGCCAAGTGGTTGTGGCAAGACGACACTTTTGCGCATATTGGCGGGTCTGGAGCATCCGAGTATCGGCGAGTTTACGATTGCGACGGACGGGGAGGAACGCCCGCTCCAGTCGATGGTGTTCCAAGAAAGAGGCATTATCCCCTGGTTGACGGTGGAGGAGAATGTAGCATTTGGTCTCAAAATGCGCCATATGCCGAAGGAAGTTGTAAAGGAGCGGACGGCGTATTATTTGAAGAAAACTGGGTTGGAAAAGTTCGCTGCACTTTATCCGAAAGAATTATCTGGGGGAATGAAGCAACGCGTGAGTATCGCGCGGGCATTTGCCAATGATCCAGAAATTTTGCTGATGGATGAACCATTCGCCGCACTCGATGAACAAAACAAATTCATCTTGCAGGAGGAATTGCTGTCGATTTGGGAAGAAACGGGAAAGACCGTTCTTTTCATTACCCATAGTATCGATGAGGCGTTGTTGTTGAGCGACCGAATTTTGCTGATGAGTTCTCAACCGGGAAAAATCATTCGAGAAATTATAGTCGATATGCCACGTCCGCGGACAATGGAGGATATCCGCGGGAATCCAGTGATGGCCGAACAATTTGTAGAAGTTTGGCAACATCTACAGCAGGAAGTGCAGCGGTCTAGGCAGGAAGATAAATGAAAAGGAGTGGTTCCGTGGCAAAATGGATGAAGAGTGGTTGGTTGATGGGGGTACTGGCATTGGCGTTAGTGCTTGGAGCCTGTACTTCGAAAGAAGCTGAAAAGCCGGTGTCAGAAGGAAAGCCATCCGAGAATTATCCTTCAGGGGATTTGGCGCCACTCGATAAGCGGGAAAAGGTCTTCATTGCGGAAGATGGAGCGGCGTCTGGCGCAGGGTTTTATATTGCCAAAGAAAAAGGGTATTTTGAGGACTATAACATTGAAGTAGAGTTTGCCCAGTTTGCCAACAGTGATGACATGTTACCAGCATTAGCGGCGGGTGAAGTTGACATTGCAGGCGGCGTGTCAACGGCATCGTTTTTTAATGCGATTTCACAAGGCATCGACGTGAAGATTATTGCAGATAAAGGGCATAATGTGCCGGGCAAATCGTATTTTACGTTTGTCGTAGGTAATCACATGGTCGATGTCATTAAAGATTATCCGGACTTCAAAGGGAAGAAAATTGCGATATCCTCGTATAATTCGATTGATGAATACATTTTCGAGCAAATGCTTGCGCATGCAGGTTTAACAAAGGATGATGTGGAACTTGTGCTCATGTCCGATTTTGGCAGTATGCTCGGTGCGATTGATGCCGGAACGATTGACGCCGCGCTAAGTATTGAGCCGCTCATTGCGCAAGGAGTCGACAAAGGATTCCATGTACGATTTGGCGATGCAACGGATTATGCGCCAGAATCTCAAATTGCACTTGTACTCGGTTCACCTGATTTTATGATGAAAGAACAAGACGTGTCCTTGCGCTTTATGGCTGCTTACTTGAAAGGTGTCCGTGATTACAACGACGCCTTTATCAAAGGGATTGGCAAGGATGAAGTCATCGATATTATGACAAAGCATACGGCCTTGAAAGACCCGGCACTGTGGGAGAAAGTGAATGTGACGGGGCTTGATCCAGATGGGAAAATGTTCATCGACGATATTAAAAAGCAGTACGATGCCTATAAAGCAAACGGTGCGATTCGTGGAGAAATCGATTTTGATAAAGCGATTGATACGTCCATGACGGAAAAGGCCATTAAGGAGATTGGGGCGTATGAGCGGGATTGAGTGGGGTGGATAAGATATAAGTGTTCCAACATCCTCTTATCGGATTTTCGATAGGGGATGTTTCTTTATTATAAGCATAATTTGTCAGTCAATTTCAAATGCGATATACTAGTTTTATGGAGAAAAATAATATAAAACAAATCATTCGACCGACATTAAAAGATCAAATATATGAAGCGTTAAAAAATGCGATTGTTAATTTGGAACTGGAGCCTGGTCAACGATTGAATGACAATAAGCTAGCGGAACAATTTGCGGTAAGTAGGACACCCGTCAGAGAAGCGTTGAAACGGTTGGAAGATGAAGGACTTGTTGAGGCATTTCCCGGTTCCTCCACGCGTGTCACGGAATTGGTTGAAGAGGAGGCGAAACACGCATTTACAGTTGTTGCTGCGCTTCACGCACTAGCGACGAAATTGGCAGTTCCGAAGATGACTGACCGTGATTTTATGAGATTGGAAGAAATTAATCGTGTATTAGCAGAGGCACTTGAAAGAAAAGATAGCAACGAAGCGATTGAAGCAGATGAGCAATTCCACCAAGTGTTCCTCGCAGTGGCAGGCAATGTCGAAATTGATAAAGCTCTCGAAAGAATCATCCCGAAAATTCATCGTCTGACATTTAAAAAATTCGATTCTGTTGATAGTCTCACATCGATTAATCAGCATGGAGACATTATTGCAATTTGTAAAAAGGGTGACAAAGAGCAAGCAGCACATCTGGTTGAAGAGAACTGGCTTACACTTGGCCGATTGCTTTCCGATGAAAGTGTGTAAAAGGTATCGAAAAAGGCACCGCAACATTGTAAACTGTTGCGGTGCCTTTTCATATGGAATTAGTCAAAGCAATAGTGGAGCGTTTGGAATGATTTTCGCATCTCGATGGCTTCATTTTTTGCGTCATTCAAATCTTTTTTCGAAATAAGAATGTCCGCAATGAGGTTTGCGATTGTACGCATATCTTTTTCTTTCATGCCTAACCGTGTGACCTCGATTGTTCCGATTCGTAGTCCGCTTGGGCGGTCCCAGTCTTCAGGACGATCACTTGGAATTAGGTTCTTATTCGTAATAATATTTGCTTTTGCCAGTTCGTGTGCGACATGCAATCCACCACCAAATTCCTTCACATCTAGAATCACTTGGTGTGTCTCCGTGAAGTCTTTATGCGCACCGAGTACAGTAATCCCACGGTCGTGGAACGCCTGACCAAGTGCCTTGGCATTTTTCACAATTTGCGCCATGTATTCCTCGCCGAATTCCAAAAACTCAGCTGTCGATGCGGCTAGTGCAGCGACTCGGTTTACTTGGTGCGTCGCAGCTAGAGCGGGGAAGATGGCATCTGTTAGCGGTTTTGTTAGTTCGGGATCATTCCAAACAATAATACCGCTTTGAGGTCCGCTAAACGTTTTTCCGGCAGACCCGGTCATGACACTAGCGCCTTCTTGTAATGGATCTTGAAATTGTCCGCCACCAATCAAGCCAAGTTGATGGGCACCGTCGAAGAAAATTTTACCGCCCCACTCCTTTACGATTTCGGCCATTTCTTTAATCGGGAACGGGAAAAGTGTCATTGATGCCCCGAGCGTGACGAGTTTCGGTTTTAACTCCCGTGCGACACGTTCAAATTCTTCTAAATCAACGGTGAGTTCTTCTGCATCCATTGGAACATCAGCAATTTTCAATCCACGAATGCCAGCAGGTCCATCCTGTCGGTTACTGGAATGTCCACCTAAAGGCTGCGCAATGGTCATAATTTGATCGCCAGGTTCGGTAAGAGCTGCGTAAACAGCCATATTGCCAACCATACTTGCCACTAAACGGTGATCTGCATAATTCGATTTGAAGACTTTTTTCAATAACTCTACACATAGTGCTTCAATTTCATCAATATGCTTTGTACCGGCAAACCATCTCTGTTCAGGTCCGATATGACCTTCTGCTGCACGTGTTCCGACTTCAGTCGCTAGTAAATTACGCACAGTTTGACTAGTAGGGGCTTCGGGTGCCAATAAATTTAAGCATTCTTCGCCTCGCCAAACTGCGTTCCTTTCCACTGCCTCCACAACTTCTTGTTGTATTTGACGAGTGGACGAGCTACCTTCAATGATTTCTTTCGCCTTATTCAATGCAGTGACATCATGTACTTGGAAACCTTGCTTTGTGGACGTAGCTGTGTTCATGTTCAGAATCCTCCCTTTTCAATTAATCTAGAACTTATAAACCAATATATCGCTTTTACTATTATTGGTCAACTGAAAAGAAAGAATAATTAGATTAATAGTTTTTAGAACATCCAACAAAAGAGGATTTCAACCAATTATCGTAGAATTTTTAGTTGTTTCTTTCTACCAAGGGCTGTCTGAAAACTATGCAAGCCCATGCCGACAATAATGACCGCAATCCCGACAAGTGAGATAGGACCTGGAAGGGCAATGCCGATAATGATCATTTCACCAATCATCGCAAAAATGAGTTCAGTCGATTGCGTTGCTTCGACGGCAGCGAGTTTCCCTTGGTCGTCTCGTGCAAGGTCAGTTGCCATGAAAAATAGTGTTGTAGCAATGACACCCGAGCTAATAGCGACAATGAATGATTGGCCGAGTTGACTCATGGAAGGGGGACCGACTGTTACAAGCGCATAGATGGCTACGCCAATCCAAATGGGCATTGTCATCAGTGTCATACCGAGAACACGTTGGAAGGTATCCAATCGTCCGCCTAGCAACTCCATCATCTTCCGATTGCCAAGTGGATACGCAAATGCTGCAATCAGAACGGGAATAATACCAAGCCATAACGTTTGCATATCCACACTTTGTGCATGTGGGATTTGAATCAAGACCACACCAACAAGAATAATTAATGAAATACCAAGTGACACGGCAGGAATTTTCTGTCGGACTTTTTGTTCCCCAGATTTTGTTTGAATGATGATTGTAAACAGCGGTGCAAGTAACACACCCGCTACAATCGTTAACTGCCATGTGCCCGCGAGTAGCCACCCCGGGCTATACGCCGCAGCATATGTAAGCGGTACGTAAAATAACACAAAAGCGACCACGCTCCAGATGAAAAATGGTGCGGAATTTGTCACCATTTCTTTCTTTGTTTCCCCAAGCCCTTTGCGATATGCCACAATGATTATCAAGAATGGAACCATAAAGAAATAGCGGAGGGAGGCGCTCCATAACCAGCTTCCCCCCGATAATTCCATCGTGCGATTTAAGATAAATGTCACTGCGAAAAACAAAGAGGCGAGGACACCAATTCCAATTTCACGCATAGCGTTCTCTCCCTCATTTAGTTGTATAGGAAATTATAAAACCCTTGCACTGTGGATAAGTAAGTATATGGAAATTCTCCGTCTAGGCTCCAGTATCTAGGTGCTCGGACCATAAGCGGCTGAACAGGTGCTTGCGCTTTTGTTCTTAAGCACGCTCTTCAAACAATTTGACAGCTTCAATGATGACATTTGTCGCTCTTTCCATATTGTCGACAGAAATGTATTCATATTTGCCGTGATAATTTTCCCCACCTGTGAAAATATTTGGCGTTGGCATCCCCATATATGACAGCTGTGAACCATCTGTGCCTCCACGAATCGGGACAATATTTGGCTCAATGTCGAGTTTTTTGTATGCATCAGCCATAATGTCGACAATTTCCATAACAGGGCTAATTTTTTCGCCCATATTGAAATATTGGTCTTCAATGGTGAGGGTTACGGTGTTGTCGCCGTATTCCTTATTCAACTTGTCCGCAGTATCAATCATGAGCTGTTTTCGCGCTGCGAAGGCTTCGCGGTCAAAATCACGAATAATATAGCTAAGTGTAGTGTCTTCTATAGAGCCATTGACGTGCATGAGATGGACAAAGCCCTCGTAGCCATCCGTTTTTTCAGGAACCTCATCCGCAGGCATAGCAGCTTGGAACTGATGTGCCACGATCATCGAGTTGACCATCTTCCCTTTGGCGGTGCCAGGGTGGACACTCACACCACGGAATGTTACGTTTGCGCCTGCTGCATTGAAGCTTTCATATTGCAGCTCTCCGAGTGGGCCACCGTCCATTGTGTAGGCAAATTGTGCGCCGAATTGTGCAACGTCAAACTTATGGGGGCCACGCCCGATTTCTTCATCTGGTGTAAAGGCAACACGCAGTTTACCGTGTTTAATGGATGGATTGGTAAGTAAATATTCCATAGCCGTCATAATTTCTGCAATACCTGCTTTGTCGTCTGCACCCAGCAATGTTGTACCATCCGTCGTAATCAACGTGTGACCGACATAGTTTTGAAGAGATGGAAAATCGTTTACTGTCATCGTAATGTCTGCATTCAGCTGGATATCTGTGCCATCGTAGTTATCGATGCGCTGCGGCTGAACGTTATTTCCTGTGTAATCAGGCGTCGTGTCAACATGCGCAAGAAATCCAATAACAGGTACATCACGATCTGTATTGGCAGGAAGCGTCGCGAATAAATAGCCATTGTCGTCGAGTGTAATGTCTTCCATGCCAATTGTTGCAAGTTCTTGTTGCAATTCATGCAGCAAGTCCCATTGGCCTGGCGTTGTAGGTGTTGTCGTTCCGTTTGGGTCGGATTCCGTGTCGATTTTTGCATAGCGTACAAGACGCTCGATTAATTTCTCTTTCATTTCAAAAAATTCCTCCTAGTATGAAGTCAAGATGACTTCATTTTATCAGATTGTTCCGGTTTACGGAATACTTGGCGACACGACTACCGATACTCGCCGCGATGAGCGTCTGCGCAGCGTAATAGGACACCATGACGAGTGCGTCTCGATAAGGGAGAGCAAAGACAAAACGATCAATGGCAAGGATTGAATCAGATAACATGAACAGCAATGCTCCGATGATTGCGAGCTTCATACGTGTGCGAATGGCCATCCAGCCCATCGTCAAAATAATGCCGATATAAGCGATAATGGCGATACCAAGAACGAGCTGACCTGCCGCAAACTGTAAACCGGCAATCCAAACCGCCATACCAGCTCCATACAGTAGTAGTGGAATAGCCGCCCATACCGGCACCGATTTTTGTCCCATATGCCTAAAGCCAACGATATAAAAAATATGTCCGATGAAAAAAGTAATAAGCCCCATCATAAACCAATAGATGACACCATCGGCAATCATACAGACGAAGAGTCCTAGAGTGATAATCTGTTTATATGTACGAGAAAATACAGGCGTCATCGTCATCGCATACAAGATAATTAGTGCCATCGGTATGAGCTTCATGAAAATCTTAAAGCTAACCGGATCTGCGGGGATGAAGAAGATATAGATAATGCCCATCATGATGATTGCAGTGAGTAGTAGTTTTCGAACCATTAAAAAAAGCCCCTTTCCCTTAGTTATTTTCGGGAAAGGGGCATGGAAACCCTTCTTTGGCCGTATAGTTTAGATTGAAGAAACACTAGGTATCCAAACAAAATCTAATGAATTTACACGATAAAATACGCTAAAATGCTAAGGCAGATTGAAGTAATGAGCATCGCAATCATAGGCTTTAACGCTTTTGTACGAAGAGCACGCAAGCTGACATTCAGACCTAGGCCGACCATGGCCGCAGTCAAACACCAAGTCGTCATCGTAGAAACGCCTTGAAGAAACCCATCTGAAACAGGAATAGAATGTCCAAGGACATAGCTGCCAAAAAGGCTCATTAGCATGAAACCGATTAAGAACCATGGGAATTCGAGTTTATTTCCGCTAGCGTCTTGCCCATCACTTTTCCGTTTCATCCAGTACATGAAAATAAAACATAAAGGGACGAGGAGAAAAACGCGGCCGAGTTTTGCGAGTAACCCGACGGCGAGCGCGTCTTCCCCGCCAGGTGCTGTCGCCAAGGCAACATGAGCAATCTCATGTAAGCTAATGCCGGACCATATGCCATAATCGATGGCTGTTAGGGGTAAAACGGGACGTAAAATTGTATAGGTAATTGCAAAAACTGTGCCGACGAGCGCAATAATTCCGACGCCAATCGCTGTATCTTCATCTTTCGATTTGACGATTGGGGCAATTGCAGCAATGGCAGCGGCTCCACAAACACCGGTACCAACGGCTAGTAGTAATGAAATATTTTGATCTGCTTTTATTAGTTTAGCAAGCCACATCGTTAAAAGAATCGCGAAGAGGATGACGCCGATGTCACGAATAAGCAACCCAAGCCCATCGTGTAAGATCGTATCGATATTTAATTTTAACCCGTATAAAATAATGGCGAAGCGTAAGAGTCTTTTAGATGAAAAAGTGATACCTGATTGAATCATCTCCGGATAACCGAAAAATTGCCGATAGATTACCGCTAGTATAATGGCACAGGCTAGCAGGCCGACATGGTCAAAACCGGGTACTTTCGCTAGTAAGTAGCCAAGTAGTGCGATTAAAAAGGTGAAAGCAACTCCGCCTAGCCAGGACCAGGAAAAGGAGGGACGTCGCCATTTTGTCGGTTCAATTGGCTTTTTGTGTTCCGTCTGCACAGCATCTTGCGTTTTTTCTGTCTCCACGTTAACACCTCCAAAAATGTTCTATACCCTTACCATATTCCTTGTTTGACGATAAGTAAAATTAGTATATATGATAGTCATGATAAGTATTTACTTATAAATGGGGGCGTCCTAATGGATCAACATTTACACGTATTTGTCACGGTTGTGGAAAAAGGGAGTTTTTCTCGAGCGGCGGAGGCGTTGCATATGACGCAGCCAGCGGTAAGCCAGTACATCAAATTATTGGAACAAGCATACGGAGGGAAGTTACTTGATCGAAGCAATAAATATGTGCGCTTGAATAAAGCCGGGGAGATTGTTTATTATCATGCAAAAGAAATCGTAGGACTTTATACGAAAATGCAAAGCTTGATGGATGACTTGTCCAACCGGGCAAGCGGGCCGCTATCGATTGGGGCGAGTTACACGTTCGGGGAATATGTTCTGCCTCATTTTATTGCTAGATTGCGTGAACAATTTCCGCTCATAAAACCTCGTATCGTAATTGGAAATACAAAAGAAATTGCAAAGTTAGTTGTTGGACATCAATTAGACGTCGGCATTATCGAGGGAGATTTTAAAAATGCTCATCTTTCCATCGACGCATTTGCAGAAGATACGATGTTTGTCGTAGCCTCATCTCATCACCGTTTCACGCAGCAGGACTGTGAGGTGAACGTTTCTGAACTCGAAAAAGAAGCGTGGATTGTTCGTGAATTGGGCTCTGGAACGAGAGAAGCCACAGAAAGAATCTTTCACGCGATGTCCATTGCTCCGAACGACATCATGGAATTTGGCAGCACCCAACTTATAAAAGAATCGGTCGAATCTGGCCTGGGTATTACATTTTTGTCCCAATTTGCTATCCGCAGGGAAGTCTCTATGGGACGATTGAAAATCGTACCCGTAAAAGGCGCTCCGTATAAACGGAAATTCTCGATTATTTTAAGGACTTCATTCAAAACAAAAGCATTAGAGGTGTTTATCAATCTATTGAAAGAACACCATACGTTATCGACGATAATGGAAAAAGAGAAAAACTAGCGTGTCCTCCCGAAGTGAAGGGATGAGGCACTCTAGTCTACTATCGAAGAAGGCATAGAAAAAAGGCATCGCACTTTTTGTGCAGATGCCTTTTTCATTTATTTATCAGACTACTGAATAGTTCTTATGTGCAACAACAGTAAGGTTGGACGCAGCACCAATACGTTCGGCGTCCTTCGATGAAATCTCTACGATCACAGAGTTTTCGAGAATTTTAACAATCGTTCCGTTTACTTCATACTCATTGCGGACAAATGAAATCTTTTCATCGATTTTACGTTCGGCTACAAAATCCGATACTTCTTTTTCTTTACGTGGAAAAGCCATTCGAATTCCCCCTCTTGTGTATTCTCATCTTCATCCCCAATAAAAAATGCCTAGGTAACATCCTAAGCGAGGAAAAAGACGGAAAACAACTTAACGAAAAAGATCTATCACAAGTTGTCTACTTGTAAGTATACCATATTTTTACGAAACTTGCGGGAATGTCGAATCTAGTTGCTTTTTGAGTGTTTCTAGTTTAGCTTTGTAAACATACAGTTTGCTGTAAGCATATTCATTGCATATATACCTACGAGGGTATATTATCGAAGCATGAAGTAAAAAGAAAGGAGCGATATGCGTGGAGTATGATGATAAAGTAAAAAACAGACTGAAGCGTATTGAAGGCCAAATCAAGGGCATTTTGAAGATGATGGAAGACGGTAAAGACTGTAAAGATGTCATTACACAACTATCTGCTTCAAGGTCAGCGATTGATCGAACGATTGGTGTGATTGTCAGCTCTAATCTGATTGACTGTATTCAACAGTTAGATGATAGTGATCCAAGAACACAAGAGGATATCGTGAAAGAAGCAGTAGACCTATTGGTTAAGAGTCGCTGAAATAGTGCGCTCTTTTCTTTTTAATAAAACACATACCCCTATGGGTAATCGGGAGAGGGAGATTTAATTGGCTGAAACGAAAAAAACGACCATTGTGTTATTCAGTGGCGATTATGATAAAGCAATGGCGGCGTATATAATTGCAAACGGTGCGGCGGCGTATGACCATGAAGTAACGATTTTTCACACGTTTTGGGGATTGAACGCTTTGCGGAAAGAGGAATTGATTCCGACGAAGAAAGGTTTATTGGAAAAGATGTTTGGCAAAATGATGCCCCGTGGTGCAGATAAGATGGGCATTTCCAAGATGAACTTCGCAGGTATGGGGCCTAAAATGATTAAGCATGTTATTAAAAAGCATAATGCGATGACACTTCCACAGTTAATAGAAATGGCGGAGGAACAAGACATTAAGCTCGTTGCTTGTACAATGACGATGGATCTTCTTGGACTGCAGCAGGAAGAATTGATGGATGGGATTGAGTATGCAGGCGTGGCGGCGTATCTTGGGGATGCGCAAGATGGCAATGTGAATTTGTTTATTTAAATGGAGGGAATAGGATGAAAGAAACAACAACAGTAGCAGTCGAAGCGATGTTAAAGGGCAGCGGAACTGTGCATTTAATTGATGTGCGTGAGACGGATGAAGTGAAAGAAGGCAAAATACCCGGAGCTATGCATATTCCACTCGGATTATTGGAGTTTCGGATGCATGAGTTGGATAAAGAAATGGAGTATACAATGGTATGTCGTTCAGGTGGTCGGAGTGGAAAAGCGACACAATTACTAGCAAGTCATGGCTTTAAGGTAGTGAATATGGCGGGCGGTATGCTAGCGTGGCAAGGACCAATTGAATAAGTATATTTTTTTGAAATCTAATATACCTATACGGGCATGTGTAAAGGAGAAGAGGATATGATTCAAACAGATTTCGTGCTTGATGCACAAGGGTTGGCTTGTCCAATGCCGATTGTTAAAACGAGAAAAGTGATGAAAGAGTTAGAACCAGGGAAAGTGTTGGAAGTGCAAGCGACGGACAAAGGCTCTACAGCGGACTTAAAAGCATGGGCTGAAGGCATAGGGCATCAGTATTTAGGCACGACAGAAGAAAATGGATTACTGAAACATTATGTTCGTAAATCAGGTGGCGAAGAGCAAGTTGAGAAGCAGCATCCACATGTCGTTTCCAACGAAGAACTACAAGCAATTGTGGCGGATCATGCGGATGCACTTATTTTGGATGTCCGCGAGTCAGCGGAGTATGCATTTGGTCACATTCCAGGCGCGAGGTCATTGCCGCTTGGTGACTTTGAAAGTGGGTTAGCAAGTTTGGATAAAGAAAGCGCCGTTTATGTCGTATGTCGCACGGGGAATCGCAGTGATATTGCATCGCAAAAGTTAGCGGCGGCTGGATTTACAAATGTGAAAAATGTTGTACCGGGTATGAGCGAGTGGAATGGACCAACTGAAAGATCTATGTAATCAAAAAAGTACTGTAGGGGGTATAAAAATGAAGGTAACACCAATGACTGCAAGTGAGATTGCTAAAAAAGTAGTGAGTAAACAACCGTTTTTCATCTTAGATGTGCGTAATGCGGACGCGTTTGCAGATTGGAAAATTGAAGGGGAAAACATTCAGTATCTCAATATCCCATATTTTAATTTGCTCGATGGGGTTGAGGAAATCATGGACGAGCTACCAACAGACCAAGAGATTGTTGTGGTTTGTGCGAAAGAAGGTTCTTCGATTATGGTAGCGGAAATGCTTGCAGAAGAAGGGCGCGCTGTGCATTATTTGGCGGGTGGTATGAAAGCGTGGAGCGAACATTTGGAACCGGTAAAAATTGCTGACTTGAAAAATGGAGGGGAACTGTACCAGTTTGTCCGAATTGGCAAAGGGTGCTTGTCCTATATGATCGTGTCGGGTGGTGAGGCGGCGATTGTTGACGCTACGCGAATGACAGATGTCTTTATCGACTTTGCGCGTGATTTGAATGTGCGTATTACGCATGTGCTCGATACGCATTTACATGCGGATCATATTTCCGGTGGGCGTAAAATTGCAGAAGCGGTCAATGGCATGTATTGGTTGCCACCGAAAGATGCCGAGGAAGTAACGTTTGCCTATGAAGCGCTGGAAGATGGCCGTACGTTAACAATTGGTGATACGACCATTACAATACAAGCGTTGTACTCCCCGGGACATACGATTGGTTCGACGTCATTCATTGTGGACGATGCGTATTTACTATCTGGTGATATTCTGTTCATCGATTCCATTGGGCGTCCGGATCTTGCGGGCCTTGCGGAAGATTGGGTAGGTGATTTACGCGAATCATTATACACGCGCTACAAGCTACTATCTGAGGAATTAGTCGTTTTGCCAGCACATTTTATGATTATTGAAGAGTTGAATGAAGACGGCAGTGTATCTGAGAAATTGGGTAAGCTATTTGCCCAAAATCATGGGCTAAATATTGAGGATGAAGCGAAATTTAGGCAGTTGGTGACAGGGAATTTACCGCCTCAGCCAAACGCTTACCAAGAAATCCGTGAAACAAATATGGGGAAAATAAACCCTGATGAAGAAACACAACGTGAGATGGAAATCGGACCGAATCGTTGTGCGGTTCGATAAGTGGAAATATATAAAAAAATAATGAAAAGAGGAGCGATTTTAATGAATGCAGATAAGGTGTTAGACGCAAAAGGATTGGCATGCCCAATGCCAGTAGTACGTGCAAGAAAAGTGATGAAGGAAATGGCGGCAGGGGAGATACTAGAAATTCAGGCGACGGACAAAGGGTCTGTGGCAGATTTAGCCGCATGGTCAAAATCAGGCGGCCATGACTTGATGGAGCATACAGAAGAGGCTGGCGTCTTTACGTTTATCATTAAAAAAGGTTAATGCTTATACGAAAAGGGATCTGCATGAAAGATCCCTTTTCTTTTTGGAAAGGAGGTTTACGTGATGGATGTTTCATTGATCATCACACTATTTTTCATCGGCTTTATCGGCTCGTTTATTTCGGGAATGGTCGGCATTGGTGGCTCGATTATTAAATATCCAATGTTGCTCTATATTCCACCGCTTCTTGGTCTGACGGCTTTTACAGCGCATGAGGTATCGGGAATCAGTGCCATTCAAGTGTTTTTTGCCACGATCTCGGGTGTGTGGGCATATCGTAAAAGTGGTTATATTAATAAAACGCTTGTCTTGTACATGGGTGCAAGCATTTTACTTGGGAGTTTTATCGGGGGCTATGGGTCTAATTTATTGTCTGAAGGATCCATCAATCTGGTCTATGGAATTTTGGCGACTATTGCTGCAGTGATGATGTTTGTGCCGAAAAAAGGGTTGGATGATTTACCAATCGATCAAGTGACATTTAATAAGTGGTTAGCGGCAGTCCTGGCGTTTATCGTTGGAATCGCAGCTGGAATTGTTGGGGCGGCAGGTGCTTTTATACTCGTACCCATCATGTTGGTCGTCTTGAAAATTCCAACACGTATGACGATTGCAACGTCACTAGCGATTACATTCATCTCTTCGATTGGGACGACGATAGGCAAGATTACAACTGACCAAGTGTTATATGGGCCAGCCGCGATTATGATTATTGCGAGTATAATAGCGGCACCACTCGGAGCCAAAGTCGGTCAAAAGATGAATACAAAAGTATTGCAGTGGTTGCTGGCAGTTCTTATTTTGGGGACGGCTATTAAGATATGGATGGATATGTGACAGGTGATGACAAAAAAACTGAGAACCCAGGCTTGAAGTTCTCAGTTTTTTGCCTGTTTCCGTTTAAATACAGCTGAAACACGCTTCTCAGTGCGCGCTTTCATCCGCTCAAAGTTTTCAATATGTTTCCAAATTGCCATTATAAACAGCAACAAGGCTACCATAATCGGCCAATAGTCATCTGCCCAAATCGCGGCCGCAATGAGTGTCACATATAGCATCAACACGCCAAATACAAGGAAGTCTGTTACGAGCGCTATAAGGATGAGTAAGCCAAGTCCGATGAGCCCGAATCGCCAGTCAAGTGCGAGAAGCACACCGATGACGGTAGCGGTTCCTTTGCCCCCATTGAACTGCATATAAAACGGAAAATTATGTCCGATGACTGCCGCGGCACCAGCTAAAAATAACAGCAATGGCATGATGTCTGTTGGTACTTGCATAGTTATAGCAAAAAATCGTACCAGTAACACGGTGGCAGCACCTTTTCCGATATCAATGGCCGCTACGAGTGCTCCAAACTTCTTCCCGAGAACAATCGTTGCATTGGAAGCGCCGGCGTTTTTAACACCTGTTTCTTTCAAATTAACGCCAGAAATCTTCTGTGCAACAATGGATCCATGCAAGCATCCAACCGCATAGCCAAAAATAAGTACACCTACAATCCACAACCCCATAAGAATCCCCCTAATATAAGCTGATAAGAGAATTATAACATTCCAGACAATTGCAAGTTTCAGAACTTTTTCTAAATAAGCACTTGACTTTCGATTGAAACATCCTCTATACTGTTTCACAAGATGGAAAACTGAATGAACCAATACTCTTATCAAGAGCGGCGGAGGGACTAGGCCCTACGATGCCCGGCAACCGGCAAGTGATGAACTTGCACAGGTGCTACTTCCTACAGATTCGTGTAAACGGTCTGAAAGATAAGAGGAGGAATGAGCGAAAGCATACCCCTCTTCTTAATCGGAAGAGGGGATTTTTGATTTTTCAAAACATCAAACTCTTTTATGCAGCATATCCGTCTAAAAAACTACTGGAGGTAATGACAATGACAAAACTTCAACCTGAAACGCTTTTACTACATGGTGGCCAAGAACCAGACCCGGTGACGGGATCGCGTGCATTGCCAATTCATAGAACGACTTCTTACGTGTTTCGTGATACAGAGCATGCACAAAATCTATTTGCTTTGAAAGAACCGGGCAATATTTATACGCGCATTATGAACCCGACAGTCGATGTTTTTGAAAAGCGCGTGGCTTTACTAGAAGGCGGAACGGCAGCTGTTGCATTATCTTCAGGAATGGCGGCTATTGCTTTCTCAATATTAAATATTGCAGGTGCGGGCGATGAAATCGTTGCGGCAAGTAACTTATATGGCGGTACTTATAATCTATTCGCTGTGTCACTTCCACGCTACGGTATTACGGTGAAATTTGTAGATGCGACGGATCCAGAAAACTTCCGTGCAGCGATCACAGATAAAACAAAAGCACTTTTCGCTGAAACAATCGGCAACCCAAGCCTTCATGTGCTCGATGTTGAGGCTGTTGCGAACATTGCACATGAAAACGGACTTCCATTACTTGTAGACAATACATTCCCTTCACCATATGGCTTGAATCCGATTGAATACGGGGCGGATGTAGTTATCCATTCCGCAACAAAATGGATTGGTGGACATGGTACATCGATCGGTGGTGTTGCAGTGGATGCTGGCACATTCGACTGGACACAAGGACGTTTCCCAGGCTTTACTGAGCCTGACGAAACATATCATGGCATTCGCTATGGCATCGACGCAGCAGGGGCGGCATTCGCTACAAAGCTTCGCGTGCAAGCATTGCGTGATTTTGGTCCATGCTTGAGTCCGGATAATGCGTTTGCGCTTTTACAAGGTCTTGAAACGCTTCACTTACGTATCGAAAAGCATAACGACAATGCGCGTAAAGTGGCAGAGTACTTACAAGCACATCCATCTGTTGAGTGGGTAACGTATGCAGGTCTTGAAGATCATCCATCTGCAGACAATGCGAAAAAGTATTTGAAAAATGGCTTTGGTTCGATTATTGTCTTCGGCATTAAAGGCGGTCGAGATGCAGGCCGTCAGGTGATTGATAATGTGAAGATTTGGTCGCATGTAGCGAACGTTGGGGATGCAAAATCATTGATCATCCACCCGGCTTCCACAACGCATCAGCAACTATCAGCTGAAGACTTGATAAAATCAGGTGTAACAGAGGAATTGATTCGCCTATCAGTCGGATTGGAATCAATAGAAGATATACTGGCAGACCTTGCACAAGCAATTGAAAAAGCAGTTCCTGTTACGACTAACTAATAGTAGAAAACTAGAAGGGGTGTGACAAGCGTGGAGACAGGAATTGTGGCAATCGGGAAGTTGACATTGGAATCCGGCGTCGTGTTGGAAGATGTTCAACTGGCTTATGAAAGAACGGGTAGACAAGATGCGCCAACGGTACTGGTCTGCCACGCATTGGCCGGCAATCAGCATGTCGTTGGGACAGATGCAGCACCAGGCTGGTGGAGTGGGCTTGTCGGTCCGGGGAAAAGTATCGACACGAATACTGTTTCGGTGATTTCTTTCAATGTTTTGGGAGGATGCGACGGGTCGACAGGTCCATTGTCCATTAATCCGCATACAGGTGAGCCATATGGAAGTGCGTTTCCTGAACTCACGATTCGGGATATGGTCCATGCGGAACGCAAGGCACTCACAGCATTAGGCATTGATCGGTTAGGTGCAGTTATCGGCAGTTCGTTAGGCGGCATGCGAGTACTGGAATGGAGCATTCTCTATGCAGATGATATAGATGTTGTGATTCCAGTTGCCGTGACCCCAGCATCAAGTGCATATGAAATAGGTTTGTATGCAATCGGGCGTGACGAGGTACCGGCGTTTGATAAACGATGTGATGTAACAAGTGACTACGTGTTACTCCAGGCTATGAATAGCCATGATATTGGCCGTGGTCGTGGTGGTATTGAAAATGCGGCTTGTAAAATAACGGCAAAAGTGGTTGCGCTTGCATTTACGCATGATATGATTTATCCTACTGAGGATATTCGGGCGTTTACCCATCTACTTTCAGACTCTACATATGTTCTCGTGAACACAGAATGTGGGCATGCGGGATTTTTAACGGAATTTGAAAAATGGGGATTCGTCATTAAACAGTCCATGGAGGTGGCGATATGCCGTCAATCAAAGTCGCTATACTCGGTTTCGGCACAGTAGGTGAAGGAATTTACAGGATTTTGAATGAAAGAAAAGAAGAGATTCAACAGGAAACAGGTCATACGATTGACGTCGTTTCCATCCTTGTTCGGGATACGTCGAAAGTGCGTCTCTCGACACCGGGAACAACTGTGACAGATAACATTCAAGACATCTTGTCAAACGCAGACATCGATGTCGTATTTGAGGCAATTGTCGGGGAAGAACCGGCTTATACGTATCTGTCGGATGCAATCGAAAAAGGGTGTCATATTATTACAGCCAATAAGACGATGTTCGCCAAGCATGGTCCTGCCTTGTTGAAACATGCAGAATTCCGCGGCGTCAAAGTCTGTTACGAAGCGACAACAGCTGGTGGTG
The DNA here is from genome assembly GCF_038622445.1 of Sporosarcina sp. FSL K6-1522. GTDB lineage: Bacteria > Bacillota > Bacilli > Bacillales_A > Planococcaceae > Sporosarcina. The sequence continues at coordinate 275,655 of NZ_CP152019.1, read as the reverse complement.
TTCCGATTATCCGTACGATTAAGGGCTTGTTGCCAGCGGATCGAGTGCAACGTGTTCGTGGGATTTTAAACGGAACGTCCAACTTCATTTTAACGAAAATGCGTGAGGAAAAAGTGTCGTTTGAAGTAGCGCTTCAGGAAGCGCAAGCGCTCGGTTATGCGGAAGCAGACCCAACGGATGATATCGGTGGGAAAGATGCTTTTCGAAAATTAATGATTTTAAGTGCATTGGCATTTGGTAAACAGCCGGATTGGAAAGATGTCCCGGTTGTTGGAATTGACAGTGTGACGATTGAAGACGTGAAGGCTGCGTCTGAAAATACATGTCGCTATCGCCATATTGCAGACATTTCGATAGATGAAAATGGCGTGCTACAAGGAAGCGTTGGCCCTGTACTAATTGGTACAGATCATCCTTTATACGGTGTTGATGGTGTAGACAATGCGATTATTGTTGACACGGATCATCTCGGCGCACTGACACTTATTGGTCCAGGCGCAGGTATGTATCCAACAGCGAGTGCGATGGTTAGTGATCTTCTTCAGGTGATCGGTAAACGTACAGCTACATTTGCGACAAATTGAAAAAGAGAGAGCCCATTCAAGTGAATGTGCTCTCTCTTTTTTATTTTTGTGCATAATTATTCCTTTAATTTCATCGCTTTTGCTTCCGCTTTTAATGCTTTCAGCAAGGACACAACCATCAGTAGCATAACGAATGAGAATGGCAATGCTGCAATAATAATTGTGTTTTGCAAGGCGGTTAATCCGTTGACAGACAACAGAATTACCGCGATTGTCGATTGGATAATCCCCCATGTCAGCTTGACATTATTTGGTGGCGTCAGCGAACCGTTCGTGGATTGCATACCAAGGACAAACGTAGCTGAATCTGCTGATGTGATAAAGAATGAAGCAATAAGTAAAATTGCGAAAATGGAGATTCCCAGTGAAAAGGGCATCGTATGGAACATCTCGAAAATGACAAGCTCTGTGTCGAATTGCGTCAAGTCTACAATCCCTTTTTTCTGGATGTCGATGGCCGTTGTACCGAATGCTGCGAACCAAAATGCACCTAGTAATGTAGGGGCAATCAGCACGCCAACCATGAACTCGCGAATGGTACGCCCTTTTGAAACGCGGGCGATAAACATACTGACAAAAGGTGCCCATGAAATCCACCATGCCCAGTAGAAAATCGTCCAACTATCAAGCCATGCCCGGTCGGTCGCGTCTAGGGGGGCTGTGCCGAAACTCATTTGGACAAGATTGGCGATATAGCCGCCTAACGAATCCGTGAACATGTTGAAAATGAGCAAAGTAGGTCCCAAAATGACGATAAAACCAAGCAGTGCGAGTGCTAACACGACGTTTGTATTCGATAAATATTTAATCCCTTTACTCAGTCCAGACCATGCTGATGTGATGAACAGAACGGTAACGACTGCGATAATGACAAATTGCGAGAAAATACCGATTTCAACACCGAATAAGTAGTTGAGGCCTGCATTAATTTGAACAGCACCGAAGCCGAGTGAAGTAGCGACGCCAAACGATGTGGCAAAAACGGCAAGTACATCGACGAGAACGCCCCAAGGACCTTTCATCTTTTTACCGAATATCGGCTTCAATGTTGCTGAAATTAATCCCGGTTCCCCTTTGCGGAACTGGAAGAAGGCAAGTGATAATGCAATAACGCCGTACATGGCCCATATGTGGAGCCCCCAGTGTAAGAAAGACTGACGCAATGCTTCTTTGAATGCGGCATTCGTATTAGGGTCTTCCGAAGCGGGGCTGATGGCAAAATGAGATAACGGCTCAGCGGCGCCATAGAAGACAAGCCCGATGCCCATTCCTGCAGAAAATAGCATGGCAATCCATGTCACTGTTGAAAATTGGGGTCGATCCGTATCCTTACCAAGACGGATTTTTCCGTACGGACTTAGGATGAAAAAAATACTGAGCATAAGCATGGCGGACATGAGTAACATATAGTACCAACCAAACGATGATGCAACGAAATTTTTGATATTCGTCGTAATAGCTTCAAAACTTGCGGGTGCGATTGCGCCATACCCGACGGTCAAAATAATGAGACCGATTGTGATGTAAAAGACATTTGAAATGTTCTTCATAATTCCCCCTCGTGGAGCTATTCATTTTGAAACAAATTTCAACTATACTAGTAAAACGTTTCGAAAGCAACCAATCGTTGGAAGTTGAATTTTTCTACAATTAACTTCATGTATCCCTTGAAATTGAATAAAATGTATCTGGATAAGCAAAACCGGTTAAAGATTTAAGTCCTTAGCCGGCTTTTTTCAATCCTCATCTTTTATATCACGATCAGGTGGAATAGGTTCGCTACGCCATTCGTCGATTTGCTGTTTCAATAATTCGAGTTGCTCGAAGTAGCGACCGAATTGAGCTTTATTAATGAGGAATTGCTCGCCGTCATAAACGGAGCGAATGCGGCCCTCGAGCACATACTTTCGCACTTGTTCGATAGGCATCCCGAGATGTTCGGCGGTTTCTTGGATTGTAATATACATCGACACAGCTCCTTAAAAAATCCCCGCCCATTCCATTATAGTTAAAGAAGTGGCGGGGATTCTATTAGTTAAATAAGCTTTTCGAACTTTAATCGTTTATTTAACGCAATCATAAGTGGAATACCAATCGCCATGACGATGAATTCACCAATCGCCAGCGTTAGATAAATAAGTAAGAACGGCAGTCCATTGAATTCGGGAATGTCTGCAAAAAAGCTCAGTTGAAATGCAATGATAATCATCGTAGCTGTAAAGACGACAGTATTAAAGAGCATTCGTTTGAAGATTCCATTGATAAATTTTGCGGAAAAAATCGTTATGGAAAGAGCAATTGCTGAATGAAGTACCCCGAAAATGATATCAACAGCTACTGGTGAGAATAGTAGGTTCGCTATGAATACACCGACTATAATCCCGAAAATGTATTTCTTATTGAAAACCACAAGATGGTTGAACATTTCTGAAATACGAAATTGAATGAGTGTAAATCCAAATGGTGTGACTAAAAATGTAACAGCAACATACAAAGCAGCAATAATGCCACTCGTTGCCATTGTTTTAACCTTCATTATGTAGTTCCTCCTAGTTTTTTATCGTGGGATGGTTACGAACCACGTGAAAAAGTCTACGCTACAGCATAGCATAGACGATTTCATTTGTATATGGATAGCACTAGGTAGTTACCAAATTACACAGGAATTTCTAATAATATGCCAACTGTCTTTGTTATAAAAAAAGAACAGTCCATACTAATAAAAGTATGACCAAGCTACGTGAATTACAACCACTTTTCAGCCCAAGATTCGACAGCTTGAAGTGCAACGCCTAAATCATGTCCTTTTTTTGTTAAGGAGTATTCTGTTCTGACAGGACGCTCCGTAATGACATTTCGCAACACAATGCCTTCATCTTCAAGCTCTTTCATGCGCTCATTAAGCATTCGTTTGCTTAATGCAGGGATATACGTATGAATTTCACTAAATCGTTTTGGGCCTGCCATCATAGAAGAAATAATTAAACCCGTCCATTTCCTCCCGATGATATGATAGCATTCTTCCACTTTTGTACAAATCGCGTTTACATGTGTTTGTTCCGCCAAATTGAAAACCTCCTGAAGTGAATTGGTTACTAATTATAACTTGGTTATGTATTGTTTTAATTTATCTTATCACAAAATTCACACTAAATAAAGTGCTGAGATTGTGAAGAAATAGGCAAAGACATATTCTTGACACAAATGAATAAAAGAGTTATTGTGGTTACGTAAAGTAACTTCTTTAACGTCTAACTAAATAGATGTGCTAATAAATTATTTCTGGAAAAGGAGAATTCAACATGAAGAAATTAGAAGGTAAAGTGGCTATTATTACAGGTGGCGCAGGCGGTATTGGGATGGGTATGGCAACAGCGATGGTTAAAGAAGGCGCAAAAGTTGTGATTGTCGATTTGAATCAAGAAGTAGGCGAGAAAACGGTTAAACAATTACAGGAGCATTCACCTGAATCAATGTTCATTCAAGCTGATTTAACGGAACACGCTAAGCTTGGTGATATCGTAAAGCAAGTAGCTGACAAATACGGTAAGCTTGATATTTTGGTAAACAATGCACATGCTTCGAAAATGGCATCAATTGAAGAAACAACGCAAGCAGAACTTGACTTTTCGTTTAATACTGGGTTTTACCCAACATTTTACCTTATGCAAGCAGCTCTTCCTTACCTAAAAGAATCACAAGGGAAAATTATTAACTTCTCATCTGGTGCTGGTATTAACGGCGATGTAAATCAGGCTTCTTATGCGGCTGCAAAAGAAGCGATTCGTGCAATCACACGTGTAGCTGCGAATGAGTTTGGTCCATTCGGCATTAATGTAAACTTAATTTCTCCAATTGCTAAATCCCCTGGCATGATTCAGTGGGCAGAAGAAAATCCAGAATACTATCAAGGAATGCTTTCTAAAATTCCGATGAGAAGACTTGGAGAAGTGGAAAGTGATATTGGGCGTGTAGCTGTATTCTTGGCGAGCGAGGATTCTGATTATATTACAGGACAAACAATCATGGTAGATGGCGGAGCAACTAAATTACGTTAATCATAGCCGTGAAGCATGATGATCTATATTAAATAGCGATGCCTCCCACCTTATGAATGGCGATGAAGTCAGCCGGAATTATAGGGGGAGGCATTCTCTAGGCACTAAATCAAATAGTAAGCACTTTTTTGTTGTGATTCGGATATAGAATAAGAAAACGAGGGATTTATTATGGATATGAAAAAGAAAAAAATTCATTATGCATGGTGGGTTTTGGTCGGTTTAGTACTTATGGTTGGTTTGGCCAAGGGCGGTATTATGACAGCTGGTGGATTATTTTTAACACCTGTCACCGAGGATTTAGGTATTGGAATGGGAAGCTTAACGCTATACTTCAGTATTTCTTCAATTGTAACGATGCTGTTCCTGCCGATTGCAGGGAAAATCATTGCGAAGTATGACATTCGAGTGATTTTAATTACGAGTATTATTTTACAAGCAGGATCGTTTGCGATGTTCGGTTTGATGAATTCGGTGTGGGGTTGGTATTTGTTCTCAATTCCGATGTCGATTGGTTCAGTATTCGTGACACAAATTGCAGGTCCAGTTCTTATTAACAACTGGTTTAAAAAGCATAATGGTCTAGCGATGGGGATTATGGTCGCTGCAGGCGGTGCGTTTGGGGCAATCCTTCAACCGATGGCGGGGAATTTGATTCTGAGTGGTGGCTGGAGAAGTACGTACATTATTTTAGGTGTTCTTGTAATGGCGATTGTGATTCCAGTTGTCTTTTTGACAATTCGTATGGCGCCGAAACAAAAAGGGTTACTACCATACGGTATGGATGCTGAGCAAAAGATAGATGAAACAGCTACAAAGAAATCAGCAAATACAGAGGCAAACCGTGGAGTTACAGCTGCAGTTGCTAAAAAATCAAGTGCGTTTTATGCGTTATTTATTTTCTTCTTCTTCATCACGGCAATCAGTAGTTTCGGGCAGCACGTTGCACCGTTTGCGATGGGCTTAGGTTATGATGTTGCATTTGCAGGTCAAGCAATGGGTGGCTGGCAAGTTGGTGTACTGATTGGTGCACTAGCGTTTGGGGTCTTAAGTGATAAATTTGGTGCGAGAAATACGGCAATCTTTGCGATGCTGTTAGGACTTGTCCCAGTTACTATTCTGATCTTAGTACCAGAAAATGCGATGTTCTTCACAATTGCGATTGCGATTTATGGTTTCATCGTTGCTTCACTTGGAACATTAGGGCCTCTTTTAACAACAGCACTCTTTGGTAACAAAGAATACGGTCAAATTTATGCGTTGGCTGTAGTTGGACTAGCTGTTGCTGGGATTGTTGCTCTACCAGCTTACGGGTACATCTTCCAATGGACAGGCAGTTACACACTTGCACTTTACTCGATTCTTGCGATGTTAGTGTTGAATGTGATTGCGATTATCTTCGCTTTCAAAGGTAAAAAGAAACTTGAACAAGCAGGATTGTGGAATTAATAAAGAAATTATTATAAAAAGCAACAGGCGTTCAAACAACTTCAACTTGTTTGAACGCCTGTTTTTTGGGGGATGATGAATCATTCCGAAATGGTATTGGGAAAGCTGATACCACATTACAGATGTTTAAAGTTGTATAAAATGGATTGTGATACTTTTTTTAGATGAGATAGAATTTATAACACTGCTTTCATCATAAAAGCGACGGCGAGATTGAGACGCACAAAAAAGTCGGATAGATCGCATGATAATAGATTTTCGATTTTTTTAATCTTGTAATTGATGGTGTTGCGATGGACAAATAGTTTTTGTGCTACATCATTGACTCGTCCATTACTTTCTAAGTATAAGCTTAAAACTACACAAAGATCTGTGTTGTTCATGCGATCGTATTCAAAGAGTGGTTCAATCATGTTGTTGATATATTCCTTTGCGCCAGTTTTATCTGCATACTCCATTAATAATTCATAAGCACCTAAGTTATGATCATCCGTAATTGGGTTGAAAATCATAGCCCGTTGATTTATTTTCAATAAGTTTTTGACTCTTAGATAGCTTTTATGAATGTCATGTAGTTGTTTAATTTCACTTCCAATTGCCCAATGGATTTCTGGATCTTTTAACTTGCTGTTAAGAAATTCAGTGAGTCTATTGGAAAATACATGAATTTTCGCTTCATCCATATTTGCGGAAAATAGTATATAGTGTTTGTCTGATTTTGAAATAGTGACTTTTCCGTCTAATTGATACGTGATGTAATTAATTTTTTGTAAGAGTTCGTCCACCAATGTTGTTTTTTCGTCTATTTTGAACTCGCCTGCCAGGACGGAAATCTGTATTTTGTTATCAGGGTGGAAGCCGTATTTTTCCAACACTGGAGCATATATATTATCCTGTTTGGGGAAATGAAGCGCCTTCTCTAGTGCTTCGGAAATTTCCATTTCGTATTTTTCAGCTTCTAATATGTAAAGACAAAACACTTTGATAATACGAGCCATTTTCACTTCCCAAGGTACAACAAACAGTGGAAATCCTAAACGATTACAATAGGCGATGACCGTTTCGCTAATTTCGGGAATATAAGGTCCTACATTGACAACCATACCGCTTGCACCATTTTGGATATTTTCTTTAACAAGAGATAATAAATCGAAGTCCTTTGCTTCGAAAATACCAATCCCTGTCGTGAAGACAATTTCTCCTCCATCTAAAAAAGATGAAATTTCCTCATTCTCAACCATATGTACCCATTTAACGGAATTGTACATGCCTGCCTCTCCAGCGACAAGTTTAATATCGAAACTATTCACTACATATCGATATAAAACATTCAAAACAACTGAAATGTTTCTCGCCCCTTTCGTACCTATAAGAATCGTTACTTTAACAGTAATGATACGCCCGAAATTAGTAAAAGGATATAGGTTAGAGTGAGAAAGTTTTTCTGGTTAATTTTTGTAAACAGCTTAACGCCAAGTATGATGCCCGCGATTAATGGAATGAGTGCTATCAAGATGAGTGGAATTGTCGTTTCATTTACATGTCCTAGGCGTATTTGGTTAACAAACATAAAACTGTCCAAAATGACCCACAATGGGGCTAGGGTTGCCCGAAATTCTTTTTTATCTTTTAAGACAGTCGCTGCATAGATGACTAATAGCGAACCCCCAGATAAGAACATGCCGTGAATTGCCCCCGCCATGATTAGAATAATGATTAACCCAATTTCCGGTATAGGAATCACTTTTTTTTGTAAAAACTTCTGTAGTGCAACGGCTATGATTAAGACTGCGTATACTTTTAAGAGAATGGTCGTAGGAGCATAGTCAAAAAGCATAATTCCGATGGCCATACCGACTAACATAAAAATAGTGATCTTCATAAGTTCTTTCCAATTAGTATGTTTGTAGGTCCCAATCGCAACCCATAAACAACAAATCAAAGACATCATATTTAAAACGGTCTTCGCTTCATCGACTCCTATGAGTTGCATCGATGCTGGCATTGCGAGTAAGGTTCCCGCAAAGCCAGTCATTGATTCAATCGTATTTGCAAGGAAGACAACAACAAGAAATAGGATTTCATTTAAACTTAAAGCCATGACAATCTTCCTTTCGAGAGGGGCTTGCTACTTCGTTATGTGCTTACACTAAAGACTTTTCCTTTTGAGGCTTTATGGCATGAGATGCCGTTGTATTTTTGTCGGATTTTGCGATAGCGATTCCGGTAAAACCGAAGAACATTGCAAAGACAATACATAAATAACACGAAACTGCCCACATCCAATAGCTTCCTGGACCTACTCCTAATACTTCAAGATAGAAAATACCTGATACACCCCAAGGTACGAAAGGTAAAAGCATTGTTCCGGCATCTTCCAAAGTACGTGAGAGATTTCTTCGGTCTAGTCCCATTTTGTCATAGGCATCTTTAAGTAATGTACCTACCATAATAATAGAGATGGATGCCACTCCAGCAGTAAAGACAAGTGCAACACTTCCCGCGATTGTTACGCCAATGAGTTGCCAAACTTTCTCTACCTTGTTGTAGAATGATGTGAGTATGACATCTAAACAGCCTGCGACTTCCACAATCCCTGCAAACGCATAGCCGCAAATAATGGTCACGGCAATGGTTGTCATTGAGAAAATGCCTCCACGATTAATCAGTTTCAGAACGGTTTCCGATATAGCCGTTGTATCAAAACCTGCTACATTCACCATTGAAATATTGAAACCGTTTACCATTGATTGCATACCATCGACGAAGCTAAAACCATTAGATAACATCCCGACAATGACAGCTACAATAGAAGAAAGGAGCATAATTGGCACTGTTGGCTTTTTATAATAGGCCCCCCAGAAAATAACGATAAATGGTAAGCACATGAAGATGTTCCAGTTATAAATGGAATCTAGCTCGGCCATTAATGATTGGATAGCGGTAGTATCCACTTTTTCGTTTCCGTATAATTTCAAACCTACAATGATATACACAATCATTCCGATGAGTGCTGCGGGAATAGTCGTATATAACATATGTTTGATATGAGCGAAAAGATTGACTTCACACACTAGAGGCGCTAAATTCGTGGTATCTGACAATGGGGAGAGTTTATCCCCAAAGACACCACCGGCAATGACAGCCCCAGCAGCCATTCCTAATGGAATATTCAATTGCACAGCGATCCCCATCAAGGCCACGCCGGCTGTAGCGGTAGACCCCCAGGCCGTTCCGGTCGCGGTCGAAACAATTGCCACGATGACAAATGCCGTCACTAAAAAGTACGTTGGATTAATGAATTTGAGTCCATAATAAATCAGCATTGGAACAGTACCTGAATACACCCAGCTACCGATGACAATTCCTACTGCAAACAAGATGAAAATCGCAGGCATGACATTACCTAAACGGACGGATACCCCTCGTTCCATTTCTTCCCACGTGAGACCAACTCTTTTTCCAATAAAGGCCGCATAGGCTGCAGATACCACAAGTAAAATCTGAATTCCAATTTTAAAAATTCCGAAGCCGATCCCGATAATTAACCCCATGAAAATAAGACAGGATACTGCCTCGAACAGCGTTGGCTTTCTTTTTGTTTTAACCATTCCCGAAGTCCCCTTTATACTTGATTGATTAATTGCTGGACAGATAAGCCATCCAAGCCTAGCTTTTTCAAATCTAACCCTTCGTTGAAGAAGTCTTGTCGTAATAACGTACCCCCAAGTACGATAACGGCATCAATGTTTGGTGTAGGCACTCCTGCAACTTTTCCTAAATCTGACCAGAGAACAAGTCCGCTTGAAATGTCTTCTGTAAAATACCGAGATTTTATGCTGATAGGGCCTTTAATCTTTGTAAAAACTTCACTGGTATTGAAAAGGGTCTGTAAGTCCTCCTCTTCGTTGCTGAAGTAGCCTCTTCTTGCTCTACTTTGCACAGCGTTTTCCAATTCGAATCCAAAAGCCTTTCCGATGGCCATTCTTTCGCTTTCGATTGCTCGTAAAACTCTAACTGTATGCTCAGTAATTCCTTCTTTATATAACCAAAATTCTCCCTTTGAAAAATCAATACGTCCTGCATTCAGTAAACAAGGACCGGGATGAACTTCTGGATTCCCGTTCTCAAGGGTGGTGTGCCAGATGTTATCTGCAGCTACAAAGCAATCATATAATTGTGAGCAGATGCCAAGGAGTCTTTCTGTATCTTCGTGCGGATACGCTGCCAAGAAGATCTTTTTCACACGTAATGACATTTCCGCAATAGCTTCATCAGGGAATGCCCGTGTACCGTATGTTAAAGAATTCGTTTCGGCGATGTTGAATTTCTTATCTAAGCCCATTTCCTGCGCTTTATTGACAAAGCGAACGCAGCCCATTGCAGCTGCACCATTTAGCAAAATGATTTGCTCTTCAGAAATGACGGGTGCGAGTATTTCTGCAAAAGTTTCAATCGCGAATCCAGGAACTGTTAACATGACAACTTCCGCGCCATGAATGGCTTCTTCTATGTCTGTCGTGACTAAATCAATAGGATAGAAGGCTTCGCTATGTAAGTCTTTTAATAGAATGCCGCCTTTCTTTTTACATCCTTCTAAATTGCTGGAGAATTGCGGCATTTCGTACAAAGATACTTCAAAACCTTTACTTTTCAAATCTGCGGCAGCGGTAATTCCACCGTTCCCTGCACCTAATATTGCAACTTTATGTACTTTCAATGTGACTCCTCCTCGTTGATATGGTTGTAAGAACTGCTGGTAGATAGAACTCATTCTTATTCCTTTTGATTAGGCATTTAAGTGAGCAGTTTATTTATCTCATATCGTTCAGAATATTTCTATATCAGTCAAACTGAAAAACCTTGTGCTGGAGCACAAGGTGAGGGGATTGAAGAGATTTTGTTGTAGAAAAAAATCAATCATTCTGCTGTTGCAATTTGTATGGTATCTTCATTATAGAGAGAAAAGGGGGATTATTTTGTCACAGCGAATTTCATATGTAGTCGTACTCATAGGGGCGATTCTTTGGGGGACGACGGGTACTGCACAGACATTTTTACCAACGGTTCATCCGCTAGCAGTAGGGGCGGCAAGGCTAGCTGTCGGTGGGTTTTCATTGCTTATTATTTTATTACTGATGCGTAAGATTAATTTCCAAAATTGGCCGTGGAAGTCGACATTTTATGCTGCCATTTCGATGGCAATTTTCCAGTACTTATTTTTTTCATCGGTCAGGTTAACAGGAGTGGCAATCGGTACGGTAGTCACAATTGGGAGTTCTCCGGTTTTTTCTGGCATTATTGAATGGTTATTATTGAAGCGGCGCCCTACAAGGTTGTGGGTGATGGCGACAACACTTGCCATTATTGGCTGTGGCTTATTATTTTTAAACCGCGACGGCATTGTTGTTAATCCGCTAGGAGTTGCGATGTCTCTCGGAGCTGGGCTATTGTTTGCGTTCTATACTCTTGTGAACAAGGAGGTGCTCGAAAAGGAAGAGGCTGTACCAGCGGTTGCAGTAATCTTTTCGATGAGTGCATTGATGCTATTACCGTTTTTGTTCGTATTTGATACAACGGGGCTGGTAACGGGGAAGGGCATAAGTGTTGTACTTTATCTTGGGCTTGCAACGACAAGTGTTGCATATGTTCTTTTTTCAGCAGGGTTGAAACAAATTCCTTCGTCCTCGGCCGTTACGCTGTCGCTTGCCGAACCATTGACGGCAGCGGTTTTGAGTGTGATTATTGTGGGCGAACAACTGAATGGCACATCCTGGCTCGGTGTTGGATTGTTACTTGGCGGGATTCTTGTATTGACGTTGAGTGGGCGGAAAGTGAAACAGTCCAAAGGGGCGCTTGAATAGACTTTGAATATGCTGTTTTTAGGACATATACTTTCTACAAATAGAAAACACCCTCTTGATTTAGTCGGTTTAGTTACTAACGGACTTTTTATGAAGAGGGTGTTATTCTTATTTCGTTTTGCTAATATAGTTAATGACTACATATTTTTACCCATATTGTTCGTAAAATATGCACTTAGAATTGCAGCAACACAAAATCCTCCCACAACCCAAAAAGCCACAGAATGTACCCCATTGAACAGTTGTTGATAAAATAGCGCTCCAAATGTTCCACCAAGCAATGGGCCAACGATTGGAACCCAAGCATAACGCCAATCAGATGAGCCTTTTCCAGGAATGGGTAAGAAAAAGTGTGCAATTCGTGGACCTAAGTCACGAGCGGGGTTAATCGCGAAGCCGGTTGTTCCGCCTAGTGATAACCCTATGGAGAGGATAAGAAATCCGATAATAAGCGGATTAAGTCCTTCCGTAAATTCATTTGCACCGATGGCTAATATGCCAAGGACGAGTACGAATGTACCGATCATTTCACTTACAACATTGGAAAGTGGCTTTCTTATGGCTGGAATGGTTGAAAATATAACGAGCTTTTGCTCTTGATCGTTTGTTTCTTTCCAGTGTGGTAAATAGTTGATGTAAACAATAATTGCCCCGATCAAAGCACCAATGAGTTGTGCTAAAATATATGCTGGAACGTTTTCCCAAGGAAAGGCTCCAATCATGGCGAATCCGATTGTCACTGCAGGATTAAGATGGGCGCCGCTGATCCCGCCTACTGCATAAATCGCTACCGCTACAGCGAAACCGAAGCCCATCGTGATGACAATCCAACCAGAATCTTGTGATTTCGTTTTGTTAAGCACGACGCCTCCTACAACACCACAACCTAAAGTCACTAAGATCATCGTCCCGACTAATTCACCTAAAAATGCCGACACAGGAAATCCCCCTTGATTGTCGATATGGGATAGAAAAATATCCACAGCTTGCTTCAAAGTTTTCGAAGATTTTGCCGTGGATACGATCGTCTATGTGAAACGAGTTATCTTTTTATCAGCCCATGTGGGTCGATAACGAACTTTTTAGCTGCGCCTTTATCAAAAACTTGATAGCTCTTCGGTGCTTCCTCTAGTGAAATAAGCGTAGCATTTACGGCTTTGGCAATTTGCGCTTTGCCGCTTAGAATGGATTTCATTAAAAAGTTATGGTATTTCATGACAGGCGTTTGACCTGTTACAAAATGATGTGCTTTTGCCCATCCTAATCCCATACGGATTTTTAATGTCCCAAATTTGGCATCTTCATCAATCGCTCCGGGATCTCCTGTGACGTACAAACCTGGAATCCCGAGTTTTCCGCCAGCGCGTGTCACGGTCATAATCGAGTTCAAAACAGCCGCAGGCGCTTCCCCGCGATTAGGTCCGTTGCCATGCGCTTCGAAGCCGACACAGTCAACTGCACAGTCAACTTCAGGCGTCCCGAGAATCTGGGCAATTTGTTCACCGATGTCATCATGTACACTGAGGTTAATCGTTTCGCATCCAAAACTTCTCGCTTGCGCCAATCGATCTTCAATCATATCGCCTACAATGACACATGAGGCGCCTAGTAGTTGTGCTGAATGGGCTGCTGCCAATCCTACAGGTCCGGCGCCTGCTATATATACGGTAGACCCAATTGTAACTCCCGCACTGTATGCCCCGTGAAATCCTGTCGGGAAAATATCTGATAGCATGGCTAGATCAAGAATCTTTTCCATCGCTTGCGCTTTATCTGGAAACTTTAATAGTTGGAAATCGGCATAAGGAACCATGACATACTCCGATTGTCCACCGACCCAACCACCCATATCCACATAACCGTAAGCAGATCCAGGACGGTCTGGATTGACATTTTCACAAATATGCGTGTCTTGTGATTTACAATTCTGACAGCGTCCACAAGCGATGTTAAAAGGTACGGAGACCAGATCTCCTACTTTCATGTATTCTACATCCCTACCAACTTCAATGACTTCGCCGGTAATTTCATGCCCTAATGCTAGACCGCTCGGGGCAGTCGTTCTCCCACGTACCATGTGCTGATCACTGCCGCAAATATTGGTAGCGACTACTTTTAGAATGACTCCGTGTTCACACTTACGTCCGACATTTAACGGATTGACCCCAGGGCCATCTCTTAACACTAAGTCTGGAAAACCAATATTTTCAACTTCTACTTTACCTGGACTTTTGTAAACAACAGCACGGTTTGACATCAACATTACCCCCACTAGTAGTTTGTCCTTGCACTCCATTGATATGTGGAACTGTTACTAAACATGCATCAAGGATTATTTTTTCAAGTTGTGTGGGCTATCTTAAGAATTTCTTCATAATTACGGTCGGTGAATGTTAAGATTCGGCGGTTACAATTGGTATCATAGAGGTAGAGAAGCGAGGTGCGGATGATGGTGAAGTTCAAAGTACTTGTGGCGGATGACGATCAGGATATCCGTGATGGGATAGAAATTTATTTGAAAAATGAAGGCTATGACGTGTTGAAAGCGGCGGATGGTCGAGAAGCATTAGATTTGTTGGAAGAAAATGAAGTGCATTTACTTATTCTAGATATTATGATGCCGAACATGGATGGGATTACGGCGACGTTCAAAATTCGAGAAGCGCGCAATATCCCGATTATTATGTTGAGTGCGAAAGCGGAGGATTCCGACAAAATTCATGGGTTGTCGGTTGGTGCGGATGATTATGTGACGAAGCCTTTCCATCCGATGGAGTTAATGGCGCGTGTTAAGTCGCAGTTGCGTCGCTATGTGCAGCTCGGTACATATGATGGGCAGAAAAAAGTGGAGATTGACGGGCTTGTGTTAGATGAAGAAGCGAAAGAAATTTCACTTGAAGGCGAAACGGTTAAGCTGACGCCGATTGAATATAAAATTACCGAATTACTAATGAAAAACGCAGGACGTGTGTTTTCCATCAATGAAATTTATGAACGTGTTTGGAACGAGGCGGCGTACAATGCGGAAAACATTGTCGCAGTCCATATTCGTAAAATTCGCGAAAAAATCGAAGCAGATCCGAAGAATCCGAGGTATGTAAAGGTGGTGTGGGGCATTGGCTACAAAATCGAAAAATAATTGCGCTACTTTCTGGTCGATAGCTGCGATTGTCATTGCGACATTGAGCATTGGCTATTGTTTCTCCCACATCATTGACTTGGTCAATAACGGCGTAGAACGTTCAAGTCGGGCACTTACTTATCTTGCTCGGCTGATGAGAGGAAGTGTGTGACCATGAGAAAAACGTACCGAATGCAAGCTGTCATATGGAGTACATTAGTGGCTGTATTAGTAGTGGCATTGTCCTCTTTAGTTGGCATGAACTTCCGTGAGATTGGAAAAAGTTATGTACAGTCAGCTGAATTTCAGGACGAAATGCGCAGATATCATGAGAACTTAGGGATTGCGGTGTTGAATCCGCCTAATCTAGAAGCAGAGAAAAAGCGCATAGTGGTGACAAAGTCTGAAATCGAAGAGCATCGGAATTACTTTGGAACACTATCGGAGCAAGTTGGCAATATTGAAGAGCAATATCGAGAGCGAATTGCTGACGCAGAAGCAGGTAAAAGTGAAAAACTGAAAGCGACATTGATTGAAGAACGAGATAATAAAATTGACGATATACAAAAAAACTTTGAAGATGATGCGCATGTAGAAGCGAAAATTCGCGCGGGTAAAGAGAAGCAATTGGAAGAAGATGTGCAACAACGTATTCGGGATGCGAAGGATCAGCTGCATTTTCCTGTTTCATATACACTAACAGATAGTCAAACAGGCGAAACGTTTACTGCGGGAGATATGAATGTCACGAGGGGCTATAGCGAAACATTTAATACGGAAGTGGGCTATCTGAAAGTGTCGCCTAATTACAGTTATGCTTATGAGGCTTATGAAGCATATGAGGAAGATGCCTATACATGGAGCAATCCGTTCGTCGATGAGGTAACGACAGAACTAGCAGTATCAGAGCATAAAGCCGATGCAGCCTTAGAGCCGAATCAGTCGCAGGAAGTAAAGCGATTTGAAGGAGAAATCGTCGTACCACAAACTGTGTTTGAAGAAGGTTGGCTAGCTGAAAATGCTAAACGATACGAATGGAGACGTATTGGATTATATATTCTTTGGGCACTGGGTGCACTTGCTTTAGGGGCTTTGCTGAGCATCATTCGTTTCAAAAAGGAATGGGTTATAACCAGTCGTATTGGGGCACGTTATGAACAGCTTAAACTGGATTTGAAAGCGGTTTTGCTGTTGGTGTCGGCTAGTATGGTTTGGATGTTAGCTGGGGATAATAGTGGCCGTTATTTAGGATACTTACCTTACTATAGCTTAGAAAGTAGTATCATTTCTGGCTTTATGTTCATGGTGTTAATCATTCTCGTATGGGCGACAGTCGTTCAATTGGTGTTATTTGTTGAGCGTTTAAAAACAGAAGGCGCATTGGAGCAGGATATTAAGGATAGTTACAGTGTAAGTTTCTTATTCGCGTTGCAAGGAATGTTTTTGAATCGCAAGATTGGAGTACAGATGTTCATTCTACTCATAGGCTTTTTCCTTGCGGGTATTGGATTGTTCGGTGTTTTTGCGGCACCATTTCTAATGCTCATGTATGTTCCGTTAGCTTTGTTTATCGGCTTGCCATTCGTATACATCTTTGTCAGAAGAACTGCTTATTTGAATCGCATAATGGTGGATACAGAGGCGATGGCCAATGGCAAGTTGCATAAAGAAATTTTGATTGAAGGTCGTTCGCCACTTGCGGAGCATGCGAAGAATTTGAATAATCTGCGTGAAGGTGTTCGCACTTCCATGAGTGAGCAAGCGAAAAGTGAGCGTTTGAAAACAGAATTGATTACCAATGTCAGTCATGATTTACGTACGCCATTGACGTCCATTATTACGTACACCGATTTGTTGAAAAATGAAGATCTGTCGGTCGAAGAACGTACAAAATATGTGGATGTCTTGGATAAAAAATCACAGCGTTTGAAAACGTTAATTGAGGATTTATTTGAAGTATCGAAAATGGCGAGTGGCAATTTAGAGTTGCATCAGCAGCGTGTCGATTTGGCACAATTGCTACAGCAAGCACTTGCCGAACATGAAGAGGAAATCTCGAAATCGGGTCTTGATTTTAGAGTGAGTTCCTTGGATACCCCGCTAATTGCCTATGTGGATGGGCAAAGATGGTGGCGTGTGTTGGATAATTTAATCGTCAATGCTATTAAATATACATTGCCGGGGACTCGGGTTTATGTGACACTGCGAAAAGTGGGGAACACCGCTGAATTTGTTGTGAAAAATGTTACGAAATATGAACTCGGTGAAGATACCGATGAATTATTTGAACGCTTCAAACGGGCGGATACATCGCGTCATACGGATGGTTCCGGTCTCGGTCTGGCTATTGCGCAGTCGATTGTCGATATGCATAATGGTGATATGAAAATTGAAGTGGATGGAGATCTATTTAAAGTGACGGTTGTTGTTGCAGCCGTTTAAGTTATAAAAGCTGTACGCCTTGCAAATACTACGTCTGCAATGCGTACAGCTTTTATCTTCATTCGGCGGAAAACTCCCACCTCGATAGGTGTGGGATGAATGCGGTTTTGTTTTTCTGTTCAGTGGGTGTTCGAACGCCGGCTGAACGATAGGGGAACGCCGGCTAAGGTCGCCACGTCCGAAGAGCGGTGCCTTAAATTCTGCAAAAAGCACAGAAATATGGCAAATCGAACCCTTCGTAGTTCAATTCGCAACGACTGCATGACCTGCTTCCTGTAGGTCCCTAGCTCGAAAAAAATCTGGACGCAATTACGCCAAGGCGTAATTGATTATTGTGGCCCGAGAATGGCGAGAGATTGTGTATGTGAGATGACGTCGACTTTGACGCCGTTTTTTTCGTATGTCGTCAGTGCACCCATCTGATCAGTTTTTTTCCAACCGCTAAATAGGATGATCAGCTGGTAGCGCATTGGCAAGCCATGTTCTTCGGAAACAGGTTTCCACGTGTAGTTTTCAGCTAGATTTGTACTTGAGATGTTTTGAATTTGTGCGCTCGCAGGGACGGGAAAGCCTTCCGAGTAAATCGCTTCTTTGAAGGATTGCCCGTAATAAAATACTAGTGCAATGCTGAAGGCGATCATTGCAACGGTGAGATAACGTATTTTGAATGTGCATTGAATATCCAATTGAAACACCCTTTCATTAACAGTAGAAGATCTATAAGCCAGCAAACTTTTTTGGAAGTACAACCTTGATGGCAAATGGGACGCATGCGGGGAGAAAAAGTTTCGAGAAATGTAGAAAAACAGAATTTACCCATTTTAAGGAATAAGGAGGATGGACGAATGACTGAAAAGTGTGATATATTGTACTCTACAATTTAAACGAAAAAGAAAGGGGCTAACGACATTATGACAAAATCAGATGGGAAGTACCCAAACAAAGACGATCTTGAGCCGAAAGTGAGAGGGGCTGTAAATCCCGATGAATTGCCACTTGCAGACCCCGCTGATTCGAGTGTAACGAATGTAGGACGAAAAAGTGTGCGAGACAAAACCCGAGAAAACGAACAGTCCGCATATGGCGTCTACAAGCAAGACAGTGGCTATAACAAACCGAAGCCAGGTGAAAGTTTCCCATATGGGGATAGAGAACAGTATGAGCGCAAGTTTAATCAGGAGTCACATGACAAGTGGAATGAACAAAAACCGAATAAGGTTCCTATCAAACCTTAAATCGAAGGCAACCCTCCTATACGGAGCGGTTGCTTTTCTTTTTGCGATGGACAATAAAAACTGTACATGTTAACAGGGGGCGCCTATAATAATCGGAGTTATGGAATTTGAGGAGTGGAGAACGATGTTGAAAAATGCATTTGGACAGTTCCGAGTAATGGGGATGTTAGAGGGCGCTTCATTGCTCATTTTGTTATTTATCGCAATGCCACTAAAATATTTTTTTGATATGCCGGGCATGGTAAGTGTTGTAGGAATGATTCATGGTGTGCTGTTTACGATATACTGTGTGGTCGTTTTGTATGCGACATTTGCTGTGAAATGGCCTATCCGATTTACACTTGGTGCGTATGCATCGGCGTTCGTGCCGTTTGGTAATTTCATTTTGGACATACGTTTGAAGAAGTGGGCGGGGCAATCGCGCGGACAGCTACTAGGAGCGTAAATACTGTTTTTCCCCACGCATATCGGCTACAGTAATAGTAGATGAAAAGAAAGGAATGATTACAATCGAAACATTGAAGCAATTGAATTTCACACGGATGTACACACTTGGTCGTCTGAAACAGTCATCAGAAGCGGCTTGGGATACGAAGCCGACTGGTTATAACAACAACATTCGTTGGAATGCAGGTCATATTTTTGTCTCGATGGAAGTGTTCGTTCAAAAAGCATTAGGGGATTATGCACCTGTACATCCAGAATGGATTCCACTTTTCGTGACGGGGTCAAACCCTGATGCGTGGGGCGAAAATGTTCCTTCGAATGAAGAACTGCTTACTGCATTGCAAGAACAATCTGCACGTGTGGTGGCAGCATTAGAAGGAAAACTAGGCACTGTATTGGCTGAGCCAATGGTAATCGGGCCGCACTCGATGGAAACTGCTGAAGCGCTCGTTCAATTTGTAGTCTGGCATGAAGGTGTTCACGCAGGTATGATTGATGGATTGAACCGGGTAACTGGGGCATAAGTTTGGAGGAGAGAGTCTTTAACTTCGGTTAGAGGCTTTTTTTGGAAGAGGAGAGGGACTGTACTGAAAAAGTTGTGAACTGTCAGTGTGCTTGCGAGAACTGTCCTGGAGAATTGCAAAACTGTCAGCGCAAATCTGCGTACTCTTACTGCAATTCCTAAAATGCTCCAATAGCACATCAATAAAAAGACAACAGCCCAAAATCGAAATCTTCTCGATTCCAAGCTGTTGCCTTTTCCTATTTCACTCCACCAATTCATGCTTAAATGCATAAATGACGGCTTGTGTTCGATCTTGTACGTCAAGTTTCGACAATATATTGCTAACATGGGTTTTCACCGTTTTTAGTGCGATGAATAACTCATCCGCGATGTCCTGATTGGTTTTTCCTTGTGCAAGGAGCAATAAAATTTCAAGCTCTCGATCTGTTAAATCATCGTGAAGTTGACGGTCATTGCCGGATCGCATTTTTTGCATCATTTTCGTCGTCACTTCGGGTTCTAATACCGTTTGACCTTTCAAGGTTTCACGAATGGCCTCTGCGATGCGCTTGGCGTTTGACGTTTTTAATATGTAGCTAATGGCGCCGGCTTCGAGTGCAGGATACACTTTATCATCATCTAAAAAACTTGTGACGATGACGATTTTGGCTTCGGGCCATTCTTTAATAATGGCGGCAGTCGCTTCTGCACCGTTCATTTCGGGCATGACCATGTCCATTAAAATGATATCAGGTCGTAGCTCCAGTGCTTTTCCTACAGCTTCGCGTCCATTCACTGCCTCACCGACAACTTCCATGTCGGGTTGAATCTGCAAGTAGGCTGACACGCCAATCCGCACCATTTCATGGTCATCCACTAATAATACTTTGATCATTCGGTTCCTCTCCTTTCCGTGCAGGTAGCTTCACTTCTACAATCGTCCCTTGTGAGGGGACGGACACGATTTTACACGTTCCGCCGATTTCGATGGCACGTTCTTTAACATTTTGTAAGCCGTATGAGCCGCCTTTGCCATCACTTTCTTTAAATCCGATGCCATTATCTTGTACGCGGAAAATAGCGAGACCATCCCGTTCGACGAATAGCACGTCGACTTCTGTCGCTTGTGCGTGCCGAAGTGTATTCGATAACGTTTCCTGTGCGATGCGGAATAGATGATCTTCCGCACCTTTTGACAGTGTCACTTCTTCCAAGCGAAATCGAATATCGAAAAGGACTTTTTCTCTTAATTCCAATAAAAGCTCTTCTAGCCCTTGTGCGAGGGACTTGTTGTTTAGTGCGGCAGGTCGCAAATGCAGGAGCAATGCCCGCATTTCAAGTTGCGCCTGTTGGACCATCCGCTCGACTTGCAGCAAAGGTTTTTGTGCTTCTGCATCGTCGTTATTTTCGGTAATAGCGGATAGTAGCATGGAGGCCGCAAATAATTGTTGTGAAACGGAGTCGTGCAATTCGCGTGCAAGTCGCTGCCGCTCTTGAACAATCCGTTCTTGAATGAGTTGATCCTGTGCTTCTGCCCGTTCATCTGTAATGCGCTGTAAACTTTTGCGTTGTGTATGGATCAGCGTAGATACTGTATCAATGGCTCGATCAATGCGTGGTGTGAATTTTTCGTGCGAATAATCCTCTTTTTCCGTGTCCGTTAAACTAGATAATCGTTGTTCGATGGCCTTCTCTTTGGAACGACCTAAAAAACTCGTCCAGATTGCGATGCCCCAACCAAGCAGGAGCGCTGTATTTAAAATCCACCAACCAAGTGGGACGTCTGCAAACTGCAATTCATAAAAAGCGTACCAGCTTTCATTTAGCGGTACATCAAGTAGAAAGTAAATGTACACGGCCGTAATCGCTATGAACAGGAAGGACAGAAAAAAGCCGCGTCCAATGACTGCTTTCATTTTCGCGTCACCTCGACATCTCCGGCCCAAGTGGCAAGCGTAATGATGAGTTCAGGCGAATCGGCGGATTTCCCTTCATAACTATCCTTCATATGAAGCGATTCATTAATGAGCCGTTTACGGTGTGTATCAAAAAGTCTTGCGTCACCAAGTAGCGTCGTGTAATGGATACGCACAGGAATTTCATACGGCAAGTCGATTTTAATTTTCCCAACGCCTTGTCGAATGGAGATTAAAGAAGTGCCTTTTGGTAACACGGTATCTGTCACGTCGATATGAAGGTCCCCAAACAATCCCTGAATGTGAATGTCCTCCCATTCATAAGATGAAAAAGGAGAGGACTGTACAGAGAATAATTTGTTTTGCCAAATGCCATTCGGTGTTTCTTTCTGAAATTCCTTAAGCGGACGCATAATTTCTTCCGAGGGAACACCTTTCCACAATTTAATAAGCGTATAGATAATGAGCGTGAAAATCAGTAAGCGCAAACTCCATAATGTGAAAAGTGCCATTGCGATGAAAAATAGCCCAAGTACAACCATCCATTTGGAACGACGGCGCGAACCATAATAGGTTAGTCCGGCACCAAGAAGGACGAACACGAAATTGCCATTATGGAAAAAAACAGTTTCCATAAAAATCAGCAGCAGGAAAACAAGTCCCCAAAATGTGATTTTGTTCGTGTGAAGACGATTCATGTTGTGATTCTCCCTTCTTGATGTCGGTATTGTGAAAAGTGCAAGCTCCTAGGCGCTGGAGCCTAGACAGTTTACCAAGTTGAAAGCTTGTGAAAAGAGGAAGGCATGCACCTTCCCCCCTACTAGTATAGTTTACACAATTTCTGCTTCTTTTGCGGGTGTTTTCTCAAGATTTGTTGTCGTATTGTCGACTTTCTCGAGTGAATCGAGGCGGCGCTCCATAGAAGACGTTTCATATTCACGGTCAATCTTGCTGCCAAGGCTTTCGATGTACTTCTTCATGTCTCCAATAGTGCCCATTTGGCTGTCACCGTTTTCCGGTGAAATGACTTGGTCCATGCGGTGATGAGCGCGTGTAACGTTTTCTTTGCCCATCAATTGGAGCTGGCGTACTTTCATGTCTTTTACTTTATGTTTCATTTCCTCGAATTTGCGTTCCAATGAAACCAACTCATAAGCTGTTTCTGTAACGCTTTCCGCAAGTTCCGCTGCACGTGTTTCGTAGGCTGCAATTTCATCTTGTGCGAACGTAACGAGATCCTCTTCTCCAGCAGCTTGTGCAAGTTCCAACTGGCTGCGGCGTTTATCCGCCATGTTTTCTGCTTCTTTCAGTTCTTTTTGGAGTTCTGTTTTCAGTTTGCTTTGACGTTCTAGCAATTTTCCGATGGAGTCCGTTTGTTTTTCCGCTTCACGGATGTATTGATTGAGCATGGCAATGGGGTTTTTGTTTTCCTTTTTGTCGAATAGCATGTGTAAGTCGGCTTGTACCGAGTATTTAAATCTGTTCCAAAGTGAGTTCATATTGTGTTCCTCCTCATTATTTTGTAATTTCATTCCACTGGCGTTCGAAGTTGACGAATGGATCATCTGAATCGTTTGCGATGATATCGTTGTTGTCTGTGCCATGCCATTTACGCCAGACATAGATGACAGCAAGTAACGCGATGATGCCGAAGAAGGCTGGTACGTTTGAAACAGCTGATAGTAAACCGATGAGTAGAACCGCTCCCCAGAACAATTTTTTGAATGTCGATTGACTCTTTCTGTAATAGTGGAACCCCGCGTAGGAAATCAATGCGGATAACGCAAGTGCAAGAAGTGATCCAAGATTCGCAAGGGCAATAATCGCCGCTGTAATACCGAGTATCGCAAGACCAATTTTTTTCATGTGTTGTTCCTCCTTTCGTTTGTAACCCTATCTTATAATGATTTCCGGCTCGTCCAAACGGGCGCAGAACGGATTTCTATCTAAGACTTGAGACTGAGCTTGTCTAAGCACTGGATTATTCATTGGTTTGGTGTGGAAAATGTAACCGTTTTCATGTAAACTGTAATTGTTAGAAAGATTAATATATTCTGAATCAGGTAATGTTTACTAGAGTGCTTGCGCTTTTTTATCTAAAGGGGGAGTCACAATGACAAGATACCGATTTGAGACAGATGAGCATGTTATGTTCCGAGAGTCACTTCGAAAGTTTTTACAGAAAGAGGCCGTTCCGAACTATGATACATGGGAGAAAACGCGTTTGATTCCTGTGTCCTTTTGGAAAAAGCTTGGGGAGATGGGGTTCCTCTGTTCACAAGTAGATGAGGAATACGGCGGTCTTGGACTCGATTTTAGTTATGGAGTTATTATTTCGGAAGAGCTGGAAAGAGTCGGTACGAGTTTAGTAGGTGTTGGTCTGCATAATGATATTGTTGTGCCTTATCTAGAGTCGTATGGGTCGCCAGAACAGAAACAACGCTGGCTGCCGGGGTGTGTGACTGGAGATACGATTACTGGAATTGCGATGACGGAGCCGGGAACGGGTTCGGATTTAGCGAATGTGCAGACGACGGCTGTTCGTGACGGCGATCATTATGTCGTAAATGGACAAAAGACCTTCATTACAAATGGCATCAATGGCAATCTGTTTGTCGTCGCTGTTAAAACGGATCCAACTGCGAAACACAAAGGGATGAGTTTACTCGTTATTGAAGAAGGCACACCTGGTTTTACGAGAGGGCGTAAACTGGATAAAGTCGGGCTACATGCCCAGGATACAGCGGAATTGTATTTTGAAGAGTGTCGTGTGCCTGTTGGGAATTTACTCGGAGAAGAAGGGCAGGGCTTCCGTTATTTGATGGAAAAATTACAGCAAGAAAGGCTCGTAGTTGCGATTTCTGCTCAAACATCATCAGAAGACATGCTCGAGACAACGATTAACTATGTGAAATCGCGTCATGCTTTTGACAAGCCAATTTCATCCTTCCAAAATACACAATTTAAAATTGCGGAGATGGCGACGAAAATTGAGCTTGGGAAAGCATTCCTTGAATCACTTATCGAAGATCATATTGCAGGCAAAGACATTGTCACGAAAGTGTCGATGGCTAAATATTGGCATACGGAGACTGCACGTGAAATTTCAAGTACCTGTATGCAATTGCATGGTGGTTATGGCTATATGGAAGAATACTCAATTGCTAGACGTTATCGGGACGTTCCAGTGTCATCGATTTACGCCGGAACCAATGAAGTAATGAAAGTCATTATTGCGAAGAATATGGGGCTGTGAATCATCTGTGTGCCTGACACTCGCTTGTAGGATTCTGTATTTATATCCACATATCGATCTAGGTCGAACTTATGATTTTCATCTACTCTCCAGCGAAGGCGCCTTACAAGTGGTCGCCTCCCGCCGAGCGTTGTTAGTGAAATTCTTTAGTTCAACATATCTAGTAACGCCGCTTCATAGTATAGTACGGGACAAAATGCAGTAGTAATCGAAAAACCATAAATTCCAATAAAAGGGAGATGGATTATTTTGATGCAAACACCGCTTTTATTATCCTCATTTGTGAAACGTGCAGAACGATATTTTCCGGACAAGCTAATTATTTCTCGAACAGGAGAAAATATGATTCACCGCATACCTTATCGCGAATATGCCAAGCGTACGCGTAAGCTTGCGGATGCATTGACCAAACTAGGCATGCAGCATGGAACGAAGGTAGGGACTTTCGCTTGGAATCACCACCGTCATTTGGAAGCTTATTTTGGCGTCCCGGGTACGGGGGCCATTCTTCATATGATCAATATTCGTCTTTCTCCCGAGCATATTGCATACGTCATTAACCATGCAGAAGATGAAATTCTACTTGTCGACGACAATTTATTTCCACATCTTGAAAAACTAGCACCTTTCCTGAAAACGGTGAAACATTACGTCATTATGGGCGATAGTAAGGAAATACCTGAAACGTCACTAAAAAACGTCCATTCCTATGAATCGCTTCTGGACGCGGCATCTGATGACTATGTATTTCCTGAGGATTTGGATGAAAACACACCGGCTGGTATGTGTTACACGTCTGCAACAACGGGTAATCCAAAAGGGGTTGTCTATACACATCGCGGTCTAGTGCTTCACAGTTTTGCGCTTGGACTTGCAGATGCAATGGGGCTGTCGGAACGTGATGTTGCGATGTCCGTTGTACCAATGTTCCATGCGAATGCGTGGGGGATTCCATTTGCAGGTGTATTTTTCGGTTTGACGCAAGTATTGCCAGGCCCTGGCTTTAATCCGGTATTGTTGCTCGATTTAATCGAACAGGAAAAGGTGACGCTGACGGCGGGTGTGCCGACGATTTGGCTTGCCGCTCTCAAAGAGCAGGAACAAAATCCGCGTGATTTGTCATCTTTGCGTGCCGTTGTTTGCGGAGGTTCAGCTTCTCCCAAAGGGCTAATTCGTGCATTTGAAGAAAAGTATGGCATTCCATTTGTCGTCGGTTATGGTATGACAGAAACGTCGCCACTCGTAAGTTTGTCGGTGCTGACGTCCAAAATGGAGGATGTATCCATGGACGAGCGCGTTGAAATCCGTGCACTGCAAGGGCTTCCGATGCCAGGACTTGAAGTACGTGTCGTCAACGAACAAGGGGAGGTACCTTGGGACGGCAAAACGATGGGTGAATTGAACGTTAAAGGTCCGTGGATTGCTCATGAATATTACAATGATGATCGAACAGCGGAGGCTTTTCAAGATGGCTGGCTCTATACGGGCGATATTGCGGTCATGACAGAGGACGGTTACATCAAATTGATGGACCGGACAAAGGATTTGATCAAGAGCGGTGGCGAGTGGATTTCGTCCGTTGATTTGGAAAACGCATTGATGACCCATGAAGCGGTTTTTGAAGCGGCTGTCATTGCGGTGCCGCATGCAAAATGGATGGAACGTCCACTTGCTTGCGTGGTGCTGAAGGAAGGCCAAGTCGGAGATGAACAAATGAAGCAACAATTGCAGGCCTATTTAGAGGGGCAATTCGCCAAATGGTGGATTCCAGATGATATCGTCTTTATTGACGAAGTGCCAAAAACATCGGTCGGGAAGTTTTTGAAAGCTGCGCTACGTGATCAATTGAATGAGCATTACCAAGGTGTGTAAATAATTGAAAGCAAAACCGCTTAGAAAAATCGCTAGGCGGTTTTGCTTGTTGTTGACAATGCTATTCTTTTTCAATGAAATCAATAAGTGCATTGAGTAGAGTTAATACGGTATTCGAAGATTGTTCGATTCTTTTTAGATCATCTTCGGCCTGAGTGATATTGCCGTTTTGGAAATGGATGGCTGCATCACGAGCAGCTGTGTGGACATCTGCGTGGTGTTTGTCCAACTCTTTGAATTCGCGTAAGTGACCAAAGCGAGTTTTCGTTTGATCTGCCAAATACCATTTACCTAAACGACATTCTGTATGACCAGCCACGCTTTCAGGTCGTACGTTTTCTAGCCCTAAGAACATGTTGTATATTTTCCATTTCCATAAAATGTGATCCGCTTTTGATAGTTGTAGCAGTGCATTGGAAGACAGATGGACGTTATTTTCCGTAATGATGCCAAGGCGGAATCGGTTGATTTCTTCACTAAGCTCGTAAATGGAAGCAGATGTACTTTCACCTAATGTACGGATATCCTCTTGCAAATGTGCCATATCGACCATTCGATTGGATACTTCGTCAATCGAAGCGGCTTGTTGTTCAGAAATAGCTGCGGTGTTTGTCACATCGACATTGATTTCTTCGATGGCGTCTACAATCGCTGTCAATAAAGGAAGGGATTCCTTCGCATCCTCAGTGGCACGCTTAATAATGGTCGTCGTTTGTTCGATTGATGCAGAGACATTACTAGAATAGGATTTTAGATGCTGGACATTGTCGGACACTTCACCTAATGCTGATACCGTATTTTCAGCAAGCTTTCGTACCTCTTGTGCAACGACCGCAAAGCCTTTGCCATGTTCGCCAGCTCTTGCTGCTTCAATAGATGCATTGAGTGCCAGTAAATTCGTTTGTGCGGCAATGCCATTGATTAAATCCACGACATTTTCAATATCGTCGACGCGTTGTTGTAGTTCAGAAAATGTTTCGACGATTGAGCTGAAGGTTTCTTCCGCTTTAAAGATTTCATCGAGTGTATTTTCAATGGTTTTTTGACTATTCGTTGCATAGGTAACAGAGTCCGCTGTTTTCTCCGAAATGCGGGAGGAAGCGTGCGCAACTTCGACGATGGATGCGGTAATTTGTTCCGTTGCGGCAGTAGACGACTGAATCTCTTCGGATTGTTTATCTAAGCTATAGATCAAGTCTTTCATATACATGATTTTAGCGTTTGTATCGACTAAGGAAGAAATCTCCGTGACGACATGCTCTACCATGCTTTCGGTCAATACTTCGATCAATAATTGTTGGTCGATATTGACGGCAGACTGCAAGGACTTCATCAAGGAGAAGGCTTTTGCTGGTCTATAGCCGAAATGATAGAGAAGATGTGTTGTAATGTAAAAAGCAAATTGGTTGAATAACACTAGTGTTTTGCCTGGTTCGAATTTGTGTTTTCGAAGGAGGGCGAAAAACGCAAGGGCTTCCTCGATATACTGATCGTCTCGAGGCTGTTCGAAAAACAGACGCAAATAGCGATTGATGGTCGTTGAGTCGATGGGATTGACACCATTCGGAGAAATTTCGTTCAAGTAACGATCGAAGATTTCTGTCACAGATGGCTTTACATTTTGTAATTTGGCATATAGCTCACGTAAATTCTCGGCATCTACCAGTTGAAAGTGATTGTAAGAGAGTGTTTGTTGAAAACGTGCTGCTGTTTGAATGTCTGTTCCACGTTTAAATAGTTGTTCCATATCCATTTTGGGTCTAATCGAAGTCATTTTTCCATCTCCTGCATATGAAGTATTGTTATGGATAGTATAGCCAATAGTAAAGAATAATCAAATATAACGCTAGTTCTTTAGATAGGTATTCTGTTAGGTTGCGGGAGTTAATCAGTAAATTGTGGATAAGTTAAAGAATTTTCAGAAATTATCCACAGATAAAGGAAGTTATCCACTTGCAATGAGGATAACTTTCTCTAAGTAAAGAATATCCACAGATCATAAGGTTCTTTTATACAATGTATAATAGAAGTGCGCGTTTTGTTTGAAATAAGTTAAAAAGTATTGAGGAGGAGCAACCGAGTTGTTGGCGAAGCGTCTATATTTCTTATAAAGACTGTTTGCACTTAGATTTCATATCTAGTAAAGTTAGCGATATATGTGTAAGAAAAGGATGGAGTGGAAGGGTGTCTTATCCGCTTCCACGGAAAGAGAGTGTACTTACTTATGGATTTTTTTGAATTAATTAAGGCGTTAATTCTTGGATTTGTTGAAGGGATGACGGAGTTTGCACCGGTTTCTTCGACGGGGCATATGGTCATTGTCGATGATATGTGGTTAAAAACAGAGGAGTTTTTAGGGAAGTATTCGGCGAATACATTTAAAATTGTAGTGCAGTTAGGATCGATTTTAGCGGTTGTGGTCGTCTTTTGGAAACGATTGTTCAGCCTTGTAGGGCTGTATAAGATTGAAGGGGAAAACTCTAACAAGCAGTTTAATTTGGCGCACGTCATTGTAGGGATGCTGCCAGCAGTTATTCTTGGATTTGCTTTTAAAGATTTGATTGATGATTATTTATTTGGCGTAGAAACAGTGATTGTCGCGCTTGTTGCGGGTGCGATTCTGATGATTGTCGCTGACAAATTTGGTCCGAAGAAACCATGGGTCAACTCGTTGGA
The DNA here is from genome assembly GCF_038622445.1 of Sporosarcina sp. FSL K6-1522. Taxonomy (GTDB): domain Bacteria; phylum Bacillota; class Bacilli; order Bacillales_A; family Planococcaceae; genus Sporosarcina. The sequence continues at coordinate 246,230 of NZ_CP152019.1, read as the reverse complement.
TCAAATTACATACAAGCAGGCGTTTACAGTCGGACTTGTGCAATGTTTGTCACTATGGCCAGGTTTCTCGCGCTCAGGTGCAACGATTTCTGGTGGTGTATTGTTTGGGATGAATCACCGAACAGCGGCGGATTTCACGTTCATCATGGCAGTTCCGATTATGGCGGGCGCAAGTCTCGTATCCATTTTGAAAAACTGGGAGCATATAAGCATGGATCACTTGTCGTTTTACATCGTAGGATTCGTCAGCGCATTCGTCTTCGCATTGATTTCGATTCGCTTCTTCTTGAAACTTATTTCACGCGTGAAGCTAATGCCATTTGCGATTTATCGACTCATTTTGGCAGCTATTTTAGCGGTAATTGTATTTTTATAAGGAATTGAACGGCTCTTGCATTTGGTGCAGGGGTCGTTTTTGTTGTGCAATTCCCTATGGTGTAGGACTTTCAGATAAGTTAGAATAGTGGAAGGGAGATTTAGCGAAAAATGAGGAATAAGGAGCAATACTTATGAAGCCATTATTATGGGAAACACCTTCCGCACTGCGGGCGCTGTTATGTGAACTGGTCAGTTGGGAAAGTCGTACGTTAACAGAGGGAGAGCGGACTTTTGCACCGAAAATTGCCGACAAGCTTCGGGAGTTGGCGTATTTTGGCGAACATCCGCATGATTTGGCTTTACATGACGCAGATCTAGGTCGCCAACTCGTCACAGCTTTGTATAAACATCCGGAGGCAACGGAGACCGTTGTGCTGATGAGTCATTTTGATACGGTGTGGACGGAAGAGTACGGTGTGTTGGAGCCACTTGCTTGTCAGCCGGAAGAACTGACGAAAAGATTGCTCGAAAATAAGGAAGATTTGCCGGAGGCTGCCCGTGTGGATTTGGAATCAGGGAAGTATCTGTTTGGGCGCGGCACGATGGACATGAAAATGGGACTTGCCTTGCATATGCAACTCCTTGAAAAGGCGAGTACTGAACAATGGCCGATTAATTTGCTACTGGTAACGGTTCCAGATGAAGAAGTGAACTCGGCTGGCATGCGAGCGGCGGTGACGGAGCTTGTTCGAATTCGTGAGGAGCGAGGATTGGTGTACAAACTCTTTTTAAATAGCGAGCCATCCTTTTCACAAAACCCAACGGACATTGAGGAATATATTTACTCAGGAAGTGTCGGCAAGATTATGCCGGCTGCTTTGTTTTACGGCAAGGAAACGCATGTTGGTGAACCGATGAAAGGCATGACCGCGAATTATATCGCTTCCTTTTTAACGCAGCGTATGGAGTGGAATCCATTGTTCCGTGAGACGGATCTTGGGGAAAGCACGCCTCTGCCGGTTTCATTGCAACAAAAGGATTTGAAACTGCAATATTCGACACAAACGCCGTATCGTGCGGCCGCTTTATATAACGTCTTTCTATTAAAGCGCACGGCGGCAGATGTCATGGAGCTATTTGAACAAGTGGCAACGGAGGCAATGGCTGCTTGCAACGCCAGTTATCGAGCGATTTGTGAGCGAGAGCAAGTCGCAGGCATCGGCGATGTGCGGGTGTTACGTTATGAGCAATTACTGGCGCATGCTGTGAAGAAAATGGGAACGGCAGAAGTAGAGCGTTTGAAAAACGATGTGCTTCAACAAACAGAATGGGATGACCGCGAAAAATCATTACGTATCGTTGATAATTTGATGATTCAATGCCAAGAGCTGGCGCCGGCAACGGTCTTGTTATATGCACCTCCCTATTATCCTGCGGTTAACACGTCGAATGATCCGCTCGTCGTTCAATCGGTGGCGTTAATGAAAAAGACTGCGCAAGCATTAGGGAACAAAATTGAGCAAATCCATTACTTCAACGGCATTTGCGATTTGAGCTATGTTAATTATGAAGATAACACCAATGGTTGGGCTGCATTCGAAAGCAATACGCCGGTTTGGGGCGATACGTATAGCATTCCGTTCGCAGATATGGCGAAGCTAAAAGCGCCGATGTTGAACGTCGGCCCGTTTGGCAAAGACGCACACCAACGAACCGAGCGTTTGCATGTGGATAGTGCATTTGTGGAAATGCCAGTGATGTTGGAGACGTTAGTAAAGAGTTTGTATGATGTGCATGGAAATTTATAAATAATCGCAGACTACTGTAAACAGGGATCTTTGTGAAAAGCGAAGGTCTCTGTTTTGTTTTCCTGAAACAGGAAATTGTTAGGAGGGGATCTGCGACAGGCTTGGGTGTCCTTCATGAGGAGGAGTCTGTGTGGTATTGTACCCTATCAGAAGAAAAACTCATAAAATAGGGACTAAAGAAAATGTCCCCATTTATGAGTTTTAAAAGGTTGAACCGCCGTCTGCCGAACGATACATATGGGAGGTTGAGTAATCAATCAATTAATTAATGATTAGTCCTTACCCGTTTGTCTGACCAACTTAATAATTAATCGACTCGGCCAATTTAATTAATTCTTCTCTATCTACAGATGGAGAGACGATTGTATAGAAATAATCTTCAGTAATAATCCACAGACTACTCAAACCCTCTTCATTGATAGGTTTCATGTGGAAAAATGCTGGATTTCCTTGAACTGTTAATTCCTCTTTTGTTCCATTGATTACATTCTTAACATGTAGTATAGACTCCTCTTTAGTTTTAAGCCCCGTCAGTTTCTCCTGTTGAATGGCAATATCCCATTTTCCATCTGCGAACCCCTCCATTGTGCCGTACTGCGTATAGACAAGTTCAAGGCCGTTGGAAAATTCCTTTTTACTAATATTGACCAATTCTTTTTGGTTGGGGATATAGGTTGGCAAACCTAGTCGGAAATCAGAGTTCATAATGTCTGTCTTCCGCTCTTTAATTTGAGTTTGGTGAAGTTCAAGGTCAAGCGGGGAATCGTCAACTTCTATTTTAAGTGGTGCCGGAATTGCTTTTGTATCAATATTGGATAGATCAATCGAACGGGCTATTTTCACCATTTCTTCTTCGGAGAAGCTAGCTGAGTAAAGGCTAAATGTATAGTTTTTTGTCATGGCTAGTAAGCTTATCCTATTAGTATCTGTATTATCTAGGCGGTAGAAGATAGCCCCATCCGCTTCGAACTGATTGATAGCAGCGGATTGAAGGTCCTCGATTTGTTGATTTAACTGCTCTTGGTTCCCGAGAGAATTTGCTTTCTGTTCGAATATTAATACTGTTTCTCCTTGGTAATCATACAATCCCCTTATGATAGGCTCGGGACCAGATGTACTTTGAGTTATATTTACACCTCTAATTTTTAAGCCATCTTTAGGCGCATAACTAGGCAATCTCAAATCAAAGCCAGAATGGATGATGCGCTGAATTTCTGATGAAATCTCTTCACTCATTGTATACTCGATTTGCTGTTCAGTTGCTGGTGGTGTTGCGCTTTCCGTATCTGTAACAGCGAGATTCTCCTTATTAGATGCACTCAAATATAAAGTCACAGATAGGCCGATGATCATCACCATTGCGAGTAATGGGGCAAAGGTCTTTTTTGAAAACTTGCTAGAAGCCTTGGTGTTTTGTGTTTCCATTTGTTGAATTTCAGATACGATAGACGTGCGAATTTGCTGTTGTCGCTGTTGTTTCCAATGGATGTTATTATCAAGTTTTTTGAGTGAATCAGTGAGATTGCTGTCTTCATGGTGATTCATTCATAACCATCTCCTTTTGTAATTGCTCTTCCAATTTCAACATGGCACGATAGAGCGTTGTTTTCACTTTGCCTTCGGACCAACCCAATATATGTGCAGTTTCTTTGGTGGAAAATGCTTCAATCTGTCGCAAAATAATTACTTGGCGGTACGTTGATTTTAGTTTTTCTAATGCCCGATAGAGTTCTTTTGCGTCTTCTTGTATTTCAACAATGGATTCAGTTGAGGGTTCCCGGCTGCTGTAATTCCAGAAAAAATCTTTTATCAGCTGAATGGGTGCCTGTTTTCTTAGATGATCGATTGTCAGGTTATGCGCAATTTTGTAGAGGAATGTTTTTGGGTACTTTATATCCTTATCCGTACTTTGATAGTTGTAGGCTTTGATAAAGGTGTCCTGGGTTAAATCTTCAGCTTGGTGAAAATCCTTCACCATTTTGGCTATATACTTAAAAATCGGCACACTGTATTCGTCATACCATTGCTCAATTTGTTCGCGTTTCTCCGCATTCTCATGCAAGTTTAGCCCTCCTTCCTAAAATCAATGTATACCATAGACGGGTGAGTAACGAAAAGGTCACAGTTTTATTAGAAACAGTTGTATTTGGAGAAAATGGATTCGATGATGAAGTGTTATATGTAAAAAGAAAGAGCTACGCTTGGCCGAAATAATTGCTAGGTGGGATGAGGGGTAGATTAATGGATGATTAGCCCCTGCTCAAGCTACGTCTGTTAAAATAAAAGAAAAAAGCGGCAGGTGAGTCAGATGAAAAAGCAGATTTTGATTATCGAGGATGAAGAACAAATTGCGCGTGTTCTCCAACTTGAACTGGAATTTGAAGGATATGGAACAGGGATTGCGCATACGGGGCCGGATGGGCTTATTAAATATCGTGAACAACAGTGGGATCTTGTTTTATTGGACTTGATGCTTCCAGGCTTGAATGGGCTCGATGTGCTACGGCGTATTCGAGCAACGGAGGCAGACACACCTGTGATTTTATTGACCGCGAAAAATGATGTGGCGGATAAGGTTGCGGGGCTAGATTTAGGAGCGAATGACTATGTAACGAAGCCTTTTGAAATCGACGAACTATTGGCAAGAATTCGTTCCGCGCTTCGTTTTTCTAGTAAAGCAGTCGTTGAAGAGGATAGTCATCTCCATCAATTTGTAGACTTATCGCTTCATGAACAGACGCGTGAAGTCAAAAGGGCAGATCGTTCGATTGAGCTAACCCCACGTGAATTTGATCTGATGCTTCATTTACTAAAGCATCCAAACCAAGTGCTTTCCCGTGAACAATTATTGGATGCAGTTTGGGGCTATGACTATTATGGTGACACAAATGTTGTCGATGTCTATATCCGTTATGTTCGTAAGAAAATTGATGTAGGAGATCGTGGCTCCCTCATTCAAACGGTGCGCGGTGTTGGTTATGTGTTGAAAGAGCAGGTTGGCGAATGAAGCTTAAGACGAAAATTCATCTGTTTTCGACATTGCTTATGCTTGTAATTCTTGCTTTGACGAATATAGGCATCTATTTTTTATTTGAAAAGATGGCCTATGATACGGAATACAAGCAGTTGCGTACACAAGCTGAGCAGCTGACAACGTCGCTTAGCAAGTTGAATGGGCAAAATGATCCCAACCCAGTTTTACGTACGTATATTCCACCAAATGGGGCGGTACGAGTTTTGGATGCGGCGGATAAAGTAATCGTGACAATTACTGCGCAATCAGTAGACAGTATGAAAAAATTTTCTCCAACATTCAAGCCGAATGCTCGCTATTCCATTGGAGAACATGATGGTATACCCGTTCTTTCCATACAAGTCCCCGTCATTTGGACAAATGGTGACGTGGTCGAACTACAAATGATTCAGCTATTAAGCGAAGCTAAACATAATTTGAACCTTCTTTCGCTGATTCTGTTTGGCGTGATGCTTGTCGCTATGATTCCAATTACGGTTTCAAGTATCACACTAGGCCGTATTGTTACACAGCCGATTGAAAAGCTAATTACAGCGATGGTGCAGAGCCGAAAGGCAGGGACGTATGAAAAAATTGCCGTACCTGCTGAAGGAAAAGATGAAATGACACAAATGGGTCAAGAGTTTAATGACATGATGGGGCAGTTGGAGCGGAACTATAAAAAGCAAGAGCAGTTCGTATCCAATGCGTCTCATGAATTGAAAACGCCACTTACCGTCATCGAAAGCTATGCCAGACTGCTGTCTCGGCGCGGTTTTGATGATGTAAAAGTAGCAAAAGAGGCAGTCCATGCGATTGTTGGTGAATCGGTGCGGATGAAAGAGATGATTGAACAGATGCTTCAACTTGCCAAAAACCATGAGCAACAGGCATTTGAATTTTCGGAAACCGATCTCTATGCACTGGTAGATGGAACGCTGCAACCGATGCGCCAAGCGTATGACAGGGATTTTATATTGGAAGGTCATCCACCAGCAATTGCAGTTACGGATGCTAAACGCTTGCGACAGCTATTATATATTTTGTTGGATAATGCCCGGAAATATAGCGGTAGGGAAATTAAAACAACCGTTTTGGAACAGGCAACAGGTTTCTCCATTTCCATTCAGGACTATGGAAATGGGATTCCGGAAGCTGCCTTGCCGCATATTTTTGATCGTTTTTACCGTGTCGAAGAAGATCGAAATCGGAAAACAGGCGGAACGGGGTTAGGACTAGCGATTGCCAAAGAACTCGCAGATGGCCTTGGGATTGAATTAACCATCGATAGTGTTATTGGTGTTGGGACGACTATTCGGCTTTTTATTCCCAAAGGGCAGCTTCTCACCAAACTTTAATGTTCGGCATGTATGATGAAAAAAGGAGGTGGGGCGCATGAGATTTTTGAAAAAGCCTTGGTTCATTCTGGCGGTGATCGCTGTTGTGCTGCTAGTGGGTGGTGTGTTTTTAGGGAATATACTTATGAAAAAAGAGCCGTTGCCTGAGGCCGATATTCGGTCACAACTTGAAAGTAGGTATGGCGGAACGGTTGAACGGCTGTCGATGCGAGATGGTGTCTATTCGGCTGAAATGCTAAAGAGTGGCGCGTTGTATGAGCTGGAAATCGATGCGGTGACGGGAAGTGTGCTAGCGCTCAACCAGACGGGAGTAGAAGAGCCTGCTCAGCAAGTATTGGCAGAAGCGGATGTGCAGAAAATTATCGCGGGAAAATATAGTGGGACCATAGAACGGATGTCGTTGGATAAAAGCCGGGAAGTGCCGGTGTATGAGGTGAAGGTTGCTCAAAACCAAGAGTTGTTACTTGTAAACGTGGATGCATTGTCGGGTGAAATCTTGTCAGAAACGGTCAAAGAAACATCGGTCGAACATGTACTCATTACGAAAGAGCAAGCCATTGACATAGCGCTCGGTCAATTAAAAGGAGAAGTGGATTACGTTACCTATGAAAAAACGAGTGATGGCGGCTTTTACCTTATTGAAATTGATGGGGAAGACGAAGAGGCTGAGTTTCAAATTCATGCCATCTCGGGTAAAATACTGTCTACTGTGTGGGACGATTAATTTCTCATCAAATTCTCATAAACGTCACAATGTCCTCTCATATTCACCGAGTAATATGAAGGTAACAACAAAAGGAGGAGATACAAGATGAAGAAATGGATGATGATCCCGGCATTGGCTGGTGTGCTTGCAATAGGTGGAGTGGTTGTAGCTGGAAATGCAGAGAAAAGTTTAGCGGCGGAGTCGAAAGGTTTATTGACGATAGAAGAAGCGAAAGCGATTGCTGTGAAATCGGTGGGCGGAAAAGTGACGGAAATCGAATTGGACCGTGAAAAATCAGGTGCGATTTACGAAGTCGAAGTTCAATCAGAGGGTATTGAATATGATTTGGACATTGATGCGAAAACAGGAAAGGTATTGCGCACAGATCAAGACGATAGAGATGGAGACGACCGAGATGATGATGTCGTCGTCCCGAATGGCAAGCCTATTACGGAAGTAGCGGCGATTGCCATTGCCAATAAACAAGCAAAAGGTATCGTGACGAAAGTCGAATTGGATAACGAGGATGGCCGTGTGATTTATGAAATCGAAATGAAAGATGGCACGTATGAATATGATTTTGACATCGATGCAGTTTCAGGTGAAGTGTTGAAATTTGAAAAAGACCAAGATGACGACGATCACGATGATGATTAATGGATAATGATAGAGGACTGTTCCGAAAAAATCGGGCAGTCCTTTTTGCATTGGGAATCTTTAGTACAATAGAAAGAGCATTTATAAAGAAACTATAAAATCAAATTTGAAATTTGCTAATCATGATACATTACAGATATAGGAGGAATTGAAGATGCCAACACGTTTGTTGCTAGTAGAAGATGATCCTGAAATTGCACGTGTCGTTCGTGATTTGTTCCTTCGAGAAGGGTACGAAGTCACTTGGGCCACGACAGGACTGGAAGGTTGGGAGGACTTTCAAAAAGGAGATTATGACCTTGCGCTTGTGGATTTGATGCTCCCAGAAATGGATGGCTTCACACTTTGTCAAAACATTCGTTGGAAAAGTGATGTGCCAATCATTATCATCAGTGCACGTAAAGAAGATGAAGATAAGGTAGAAGGACTGCATCTCGGCGCTGATGATTATGTAGCCAAACCATTTAGCCTCGTGGAATTAAAAGCGCGTGTCGAATCCCAGCTTCGCCGCTGGAAACGGTATCGAGGTGTCCAGACAGCTGAACATAAAATGGACTATGCAAATGATCTATCAATTTATTGGGATAAACTTCAAGTCTACCGCAATGGTCAAGAAATAATCGTAACCGCTAAAGAATTCGATTTACTAAAGGTATTAGCAGAAAATCCCCAACGTGTTTTTTCTAAAAGTGAGTTGTATCAGCACGTTTGGAATCAACCAGACGCAGATGGGCTGCATACAGTGACAGTGCATATTAAGTCATTGCGTGCGAAACTTATCGATCCCATTAAAGAACCACTCTTTATCCAAACCGTATGGGGAAAAGGCTATCGCTTCATCGGTGAACCGTTATGAAAATCAAAACTTGGCTATTATCTTCCTATCTAATTGTGATGATTCTTCCTCTTGTGCTAGCTTATTTGTTGTTTGCTTGGATTAATGCGTACAACAATGACCAAAAGGTGAAAGAATATTTCATGGCGTCAACAGAGTTAGCGAATATTAAATCCGTTTTAGACAATGTAGAACTTTATCAAATGAACATCGAAAGACCAGAAGTGGATGAACTGGCGAGTGAACAATTAGCAATCATTCTTTATAGCCCAGATGGATTTGTTCTGTACGCGTCGAATCCGATTTACGCGCAGTCCCTCCCAACTAGTCGCGATCAATTATATGAAAGTCTTTATTCACTTAATCAAGGATTCCGAACGTATAGCTATAAGCAACCCGTATTTGAGGGGAAAGAAATTGTTGGATTTTTTCAAGTGGAACTTGCGAGAGAAGCGTGGGTGTCAGGCGTTACAGAAAGAACTTGGTTTGTGTTAGGCATCTTTGTAGCGGTTTTCTTGTTCCTCTATGTACTGGTCACTTTCATGGTGAATCGAAAGTTAAACGTGAGATTGGCGGGCTTGAAAGATGAAATGACTGCATTTGCGAGAGGGGAAGAAATTACGGAAATTGCAGCGAATAACGATGAAATAGGCGAGTTGCAACAGCATTTTTATACGATGAGCAATCAGATTCATGCGGCAAGGGCAGTCATAGAGAAGGAGCAACAGGCAAAAGAATATATGATCGCGACCATTTCGCACGATTTAAAAACACCACTCACCTCCATACGTGCTTATGCAGAATCACTTGATGTGAATGAAAATTTAACAAGCGAAGAACAAAGTGACTATCGAAAAGTGATTGTAGAGAAGTCTAATTTTATGAAACAGATGTTAGACGATTTATTAACGTATACACTTCTTCAGTCACCAACTTACGTGATGGAATTTGTGCAAGTAGAAGGCGATGAGTTTTTTGACATGCTTGTCGCGGATTATGGGCCGTTATGTGAAGAGAAAGGAATCACTCTTCACGATTCTGCTCATGTGATAGGGATGTATGAATTGAATCCGAAACAGATGATGCGTGTAGCGGATAACTTAATGAGCAATGCGATTCAGCATACGAATAGGGGCGGGGAAGTTTGGATTGCCGCATTGTCTGATGTAAAAGTGCAACCTGATTGGTTGTTCCATTTTGTAAAAGAGGATTATGAATTTGAGTATAGAGAACATGTTTATGTAATTGTCCAAAATGATGGAAAAGGCATTAGCCAAAGTAAAATCAAACAAGTTTTCGATCCGCTCTATCAGGCGGATGAAGCGAGAAATAAAAGCGATTCCCGTGGAACGGGATTAGGACTGAGCATTACGCAACAAATACTTGAAAAACACGGCGGTGACATTCAAATCTTTTCAGAAGAGGAACTGGGTACTTGTGTGATTTGTCGGTTGCCAAAAATATCGGGAAAGGGTGAGGATAGTTGAAAAGGCTTAAACAGATTGGTATGCGAATGATGATGGCTGGCATGGCTGTGGGGTTATTTGGCTGTTCGCTTGAGGGGAGTCAATATTCACCAGAACAAGTGATTAATAATGCAGTGGGGGAAACTGTTAAAATCGGTGCGTATTACGCAGAGTCGGAAACAGTAATCCGGGAGAAAGGGAAGGAAATCGAACAGCTCCGTATGAAAGAGTGGCGTACGGATGATGGGAAAATCAGAGTTGAAACGGACAACGAAGATGGGCGTGATAAAGTGATTGCGGTTAATAATAGGGAAACATTAATTTTATACGAAGTGGACAACAATCGGGCATCGGTGATTGGTGATGCAGCGTTGCTCAATTTAAACATGCCTTCGCCAAAAGAACAAGCCAATCAGTTACTTGAGGTGATACGTGAAACACATGAGATATCTATTGAGGGTGAAGAGAAAATTGCAGGGCGGGAGACATATAAGCTTCAAGCAAACGCGAATAAACCCACTTCGTTAATCGGTGACTTGCAGTTATGGGTCGATAAAGAAAACTGGATGGTTCTAAAAATGATTGTGAGTACAGGAGATACGCAAAGTGAAACGATTTATACGAAGATTGACTTTAAACCTAAACTATCTGATGACTTATTTTCGATAGATTTGCCGGAAGATGTTGAATTGCAAAACCTGGATGATGTAATGGATACGACTGAAATATCACTGGACGAAGTAGCTAGCAATATAGGGAAACCTTTCTTTTACTTTCCGGAAGTGGATGGATTAGAAATGACGACGATTGAACTGGACCAACTTCGTGGCGAAATAGAGCGTAATGAAGTGAATATCAATTATGCAAAAGACGGTGCGCAGTTGCTCACACTTTCGGTATTTGAATCGCCAGAAGAGACGGAAGAAACGTTAGGGTTAGAAATGCCAGGTGAAACAACGATTGACGTTCGGGGCCAAGAAGGGTTGCAAATGGAAGCTGGGGATTTACGTTTTCTTTCTTGGCAAGAAGAGGGGGTTAGCTACTCAATTATACTATATGACTTAGATTTGTCCTTTGAAGAGCTGCTGGAAATGGCGGGTAACATGGAGCGCATGGAATAAGTAGGATTTATCTTCATTCAGCAAATTTTTTGTACTGAAAGCGAAGCGTCAGCTACAGAAAACGCCCACCTCCACAGGTGGCTAGATGAATGCAGTTTTGTTTTTCTGTTCAGTGGGTGTTCAAACACCAGCTGAACGATAGTGGAACACAGGCTAAGGTCGCCACATCCTATGGCACCGCCTGCATGACCTGCATCGTGCAGGCCCAAGCCTCCGGCGGATGTCACAGATTTTTTAGAGGAGCTTTGGAAGGCAGTCTAAGTGCGCGACGTCCTGTCGCGACGACTGCATGACCTACCTCCTGTAGGCCTCGAGCTCGAAAAAATCTGGACGCAATTACGCCAAGGCGTAATTAATGAGAGAAAGAGAGGTGTGTGAAAATGACGGAGAACATGCCAAATGAGTTGCTTGTTTTAAGTAGTGTTTTTCTAGGACTAGGCATTGTGTTTGTCTCGTTCTTTCTTTCGAAAAAAGTCGGGACCGCTGTTGAAGCCATTCTCTTGGTGGCGTTTATTTCCTATTTTTCATCACCTTTCCATTTTTGGAAGCGATGATGCTGATGAGTTATATTACGCTCTCTTATGGGATTTTTTCGATGAAGATAGACCGTGAACAAAGAGCGAAACGAATTGAACTGAAGGAGAAACTAAAGTTAGCAGTATTTGTCGAATTCATGCAAACGAGGGACTATAAAAGGATTGTTGCCGACTTTGCGCTGACGATGTTTGTTGTTTTTGGTGCGGCTCTCTTTTATTTATTTGCACCAGAAACATATGTTGTGTTGAAGTTTATTATTGTAATCATGCTGATTGGTATATTGGGGCAGGTGATTGAAAGAGTTGGCAATTTTTATGCAACGAAAGTCTATTGGTTACCAGAAGAGGAGCGATTGGTTATTTTATCTAGTATCCAGTCTAGGGAATTTCCGATAGAGGATCTAGAAGAGATTCGCCGAGAATCGGCACCCGACTTATTAAAACTCCATCCTTTGTTTACCTTACTATCCGCAAATCAGGATTATACAAAGTCATTTCAACCTGTATTGAAATTGTCGTTTCCGGGTGAACATATTTATGTGACACCGAAGGAGCCACAGAAATGGCATGATGTTTTTAGTGGATATATAGCTGATGAAAATGAAAAAGAAGTGACAAAAGTTTTGCCGTTATGGCATCCAAAAGTTTTGAAGCGATTGTTTTGGAAAGGATATTTTGCGATTACGGTGAAAGGGGTCTCGGCATATACCGGATTGTTATTGATACTAATACAGCTAGAGGTATCTCCTTTTATCATGGTTAGTTTTATTCTTTTGTGGTGGGTGTTTAATGTATATGTTTCGGACCGTGTTCTTGTTGCGGCGATGGATGCGGTGGAAATTAAGGAAGGGGAAGTATTTCAGCGTGCGCAGTCGATTTTTAGGAGAGCAGGTATTCCCAATGTGAAGTTGTTTTCAGTGGATTCGCCTATTCATAACGGCTTGGCGATGGGCATGAATATCGGACGGGGGACTGTGATGGTCACGAAAGCGACTTTGCAACTTTCGATAGAAGCAGTTGAAGCAATTGTGGCACATGAAGCAATCCATATTAAAAAACGTGATGTGTTGATGAACCAAGTTGCACGTCTTGCCTTTTTCGGTGTAGTCGCTGGTGGTGTTTATCTTTTCTATGATCAGATTGTTAGATTGGCGGATAATCCATGGGTCATACTGCCGTTCGTCTACTGTTTAATGTGGGCATTCCCAATCTATTTATCATTTGTTGCGCAGTGGGCAGAAGTTCGGGCGGATCATCTAGGGGCCGAGTTAGTCGCAGGTGGAAGAAGGCAAATGAAAAAAGGATTATGTGAGTTAGGAGAAGCGTTAGATAGTACGCAAGCAAAAACTACTGCATACAGCGCTGTAAGGAATGATACTTCAAGGGGAGATAAAATGAGAAGTTTGGATAGGAGTGGCTGGTTCATTCGTTTGATTGAATTTCAGTTTCTTGCTCATCCACCGTTGTACTGGCGTATTCATATGTTAGCTTTTCCGTTGTCGTGGAAAGGCGCAAGGAGAACATGGATGGTTGGCAGACTGAAAGAGTCATTGCCAGATTTCTATGATAAACGAAAGGGTGCTGAAAAGCTTTGAAAGGGGAGGGCTGTTTTGACAGCCTCCCCTTTTGTGGAAAAAAGCTTTACACACTGTATACTTTTCCGACTTCCGCGATTTCGGAAGGTCCGCTGAAAGCTTCGGCAGCTGCTTCGAGAATTTCTCCAATATTTCCATGCAATGGCAAGTGGGTTAGGATGAGTTTTTTGACATCCGCCTGCTGCGCCAATATCCCGGCTTCACTGCCAGCCATATGTCCCGGTGCTTTGCCGACATGATCCTCATACAAATTTGCTTCGCTAATGAGTAAATCCGCTCCGCGCGCAAAATCGACAAGCTCGTCCCGCCACTCCGTATCCGCAGTGAGTACGATTGAATGGTTGTCGACGCTGAACTTCATGGCTAGACAATAAACTGGATGGATTGTCCGACAGAAGGATACTGTAAAAGGCCCTATTTGGATGATGTCTTCTTCTGAAATGCCAATGCCAACCGTTTGATCTTTATACGACAGTTTCTCGAATTGCTCTGGATCATGGATATGCCCGTAAATCGGCAATGCAGGTGCAGATTTGCCAAGATAAAAATTGATAAGCCGGCTGTATTGCAAGCTGCCGATATCCGCAATATGATCCGCGTGATAATGGCTAATGACGATGGCGTCTAATTTTTCTAACGGCAAATAGTTTTGCAGGGAGGATAGTACGCCGCTGCCACAATCGATGAGGCAATGGAAGTTGTCATGTTCGATTAAAAACGACGATGTCGCGCTGTTCGCTTTCGGATAGCCGCCCCAGATGCCGATGGGTGTGATTTTCATCAAGTCACGCTCCTTCTTGTTTATTGATGTAAGTGTACCGCGAGGGTGTGGGAAGTCGCAAGGTGGTGATAAAGTACTTTATGGCGGTGATAATGATGTCCAAGGCGGTGATAAACTGGCTCGTGGCGGTGATAACTCGCCATAAGACGGTGATAACTTATATGACAAGATGAAATGACTGAATAATCTACTATTGGTCTAGATTCCTTCCTTTCATCGTGCTAAGCTTTATAAAGCGGTTATCCAAATATAGCAAGGAGGTTGAGAGAATTTATTAGTAAACGAAGAAAAGAGCCACTGCTTCTTGAAGGCCTTAGTGCGGCAATCAAGCGGTTGCCGTCGTCTCTACCTGTATTGGAGGCAAAATATGCGGCATTGAAAGCTGGGTTTGGCGGAGAGCAGCAATTGGATAGAGTGTTTGAGAACTACCTCTTTCCGATGAACTATCAGGTTTTGCATGATCTTGCGCTTACATCGAGTACGCATTTTCAAATCGATACATTATTTATCACCCCATCCTATGCAGTGATATTTGAAGTCAAAAACATTGCCGGGGAACTACAAGTCATTAACAACCCGCCGCAATTAATTCGCAAGCTAGACAATGGAGAAGTGAAAGGTTTCAACAGCCCCATTACACAGGTACAAAGCAATTGCGAGTTGTTACGGGATTGGTTCCATGCACGAAATGTGTCATTGCCGATTTACGGCGCCGTTGTTTTAGCGTATTCAAAGCAGCGCATTGACCTGTTTGATACGCCAATTCCATTTTTATATCCCAACGCAGTTCCCACTTATATTCGCCATCTACCTACAGAATCCCCACTGTTAGACGATGCAGCGTTTACAAGGCTGACGCATGACTTGATTGCCAGCCATCGCGAATTTATTCCCACCCCAATTTGTTCGACTTATCCTATTATCAGAGACAAAATCATCACGGGAGTGGCCTGCCCATCCTGTGGCTTTTTTGGCATGACAAAATATATGAAAGGATGGCGTTGCCCAGCGTGTGATGGGACAAGCATTGACGCACACAAGCAGGCAATACGTGACTGGTTTCTTCTTTATGGTGGGAAGATGATGAACAAAGATTGCCGTGAATTTTTGCATATTGAACGTCAACAAACAGCGAATCGAATTTTGCGAGGCGTGGATTTATATGTAGAAGGAGCAAATCGTAATCGAAGTTATACGATGAATCTTAGATTGTAAAATGAAAAAACGTACTTAATGCTAAGTGCGTTTTTCATTTTAAGTTGTTTAATCATGGCGGTGATAACCTCGTTTGAGGCGGTGATAAACCTACCCAAGGCGGTGATAATCAAGTTCAAGACGGTGATAAAGGCGAATCATCATTCGATTTCCCACTTATTTCTTCTCAATTAACCCCGACTCGATCAAAAAGTCCCGTGCAACTTGTTCCACCATCATGCCTTCATTGTCGACTTTGGCGTTCATTTTTTGCATCGCATTCTCGTCAATCATGCCCTCTAATTGCTGTAAGACCGCCTCAATTTCAGGGTACTCTTGCAGCGTTTCTTTCCGTACAAGCGGCAGTGCATGGTACGGTGGGAAGTAGGATTTATCATCTTCTAGCACACGCAAGTCGTAATCCTGCAACTGTCCGTCTGTCGTGTAAGAGTTGATAACGTCGACTTCTTTGGCACCAATGGAACGGTACATAATGCCATGATCCATCCCTTTGACGTCTTTAAATTCCAACCCGTATTCCTTTTGGAAGCCGGGTAAGCCGTCCGGACGGTCAATAAATTCAAAGACTGCGCCGAGGATGAAGTCTTCCGAAACGTTAGCGAAGTCACTGAATGTCTTGACGCCAAGTTCTTCAGCCCTTGCTTCATCCAACGCTAATGTGTACGTATTATTGAAGCCAAACGTATTAAAGGCGATAATGCCATCTTCATCGACGAGTCGTTTCGTCGTTGCTAGCGTTTCTTCGGCTGTGCCCGGATCTTCGTGATAATAGTTGACGACAATTGTCCCTGTGTAGTCGGGTATGACATCAATCAGGTCATTTAACATGGCATTCCAGACGACGTTCGAACCACCGAGATTTTCTTTGTAAATAACGTCAATATCTGTTTTGTCCTCAATCAATTGCCCCATGACATGCGACAAAATGATACTTTCCGTATTGTTCCGTGAACCGAGTGTCAGAGAATCTTTTTCGATGAAGATACAGCCTGCTAGCATACTCGCTAGGAGTACTGTCGCAATCAATATGCTATATTTTTTTCTCATACTTACTTCAATCCTTCCGGCGTGGTCCATTTTTCAATCGCTCCGAAAAGCGTTTCAAGAATAATGGCAAGAAGTGCTGCTGGAATGGCACCAAGTAAGATCAAACCGTCAATACCCCGTGTAATCCCGAGGAAAATGAAATCGCCGAGTCCACCAGCACCGATAAATGCTGCAAGCGTTGCAGTACCAACGTTAATGACTGCTGCTGTGCGGATTCCAGCCATTATGACAGGAAGCGCCAGTGGCAGTTCCACTTTGAAGAGAATTTGCATACTCGTCATGCCCATCCCTTTTGCGGCTTCGGTCGCCGCCCTATCGACATCTTTAATGCCTGCGTACGTATTACGGATAATTGGCAACAAGGAATACAGGAATAGTGCAGCAATCGCCGTTTTAACACCGATGCCGAAAATTGGGATCATGAAACCGAGCAAGGCCAGGCTTGGAATCGTCTGCATGACGCCAGCGCCGCCGAGTACGACTGTTGTGAGCTTCGGAACGCGTGTGATTAGAATACCAAGTGTAATGCCGAGAGCAATGGCAATGAGCATCGAGAAAAACACGAGCTGAATATGGACGGATGTTGCCTCAAGTACTTCTTTCCATCTCATCTGTGATTGTTGGGCAAGTTGTTGCCAAATAGTTGCGTTATTCATGAGCTCTCCTCCGTTTCTGTCCACTGACTAGACATGGCGGATAGCAGTGAACCTCGTGTTACGACACCTATGATTTTTTGATAATTATCGACGATTGGAATCACACCGTAAGGCGCATTATCCATCATAATGATAGCGTCTTTAGCGGTAGCCGTCTCATGCAAGAATGGCTCCCGCGGCCCCGTAATTTCGTCAATCGTTTTAATAACATCCAGCTTTTTAATCAAATCATACGCGGAAACAATTCCGAGGTATTTTTTGTCATCGTCGACAACAATAAGGCTTGTAATTTTGCGTTGCCGGATAAGTGAAAGTGCTTTTTCCGGAGAGCGTTGAGGAAGAGAGGTAACGACCGATTCCGACATAATCTCGGTAACGGACATGAGTTCAGGGTTTTGCGTAATGCGATGTTTTCCGATGAACTCCTCTACAAAACCGTGGGCGGGTTCATGAAGTAATTTCTCTGGAGTGTCCAATTGTAGTAGTTTACCGTTTTTCATAATGGCGATGCGATCGCCCATTTTTAATGCCTCATCCATATCATGTGTAACGAAAACAAAGGTCTTATTCAATTTTTTGTGCAATGCACTTACTTCCGCTTGTAACTGATCACGTGTTAGTGGGTCGAGTGCGCTAAATGGTTCATCCATTAAAATGATATCGGGATTGCCTGCTAGCGCTCTGGCGATACCGACACGTTGCTGTTGACCACCTGAAAGTTCTTTCGGATACCGGATTGCGTAGATGTCTGGATCGAGGCCGACTAAATCGAGAAGCTCGTTGACACGCGCTTTGATTTCTTTCGGATTCCAGCCTTTTAGTTGAGGAACAATGGCAATGTTTTTTTCGATGGTGTAGTGGGGGAAAAGTCCGATTTGTTGGATGACGTAGCCAATGTTCCTGCGCAGTTCCGAAGGGTTATACGAATTGATATCTTTGCCGTTGATGGATATGGTTCCACTTGTATGTGGTTCCATCTTATTGATCATTTTCATAGTTGTGGATTTACCCGAACCACTTGGTCCAATTAAGACAAGAAATTCACCTTCTGTAATGTTGAAATTGACAGATTTAACAGCTTGAAACCCGTCATCATACACTTTACTTACGTTTTCAAATTTAAGCATAAGTACCTCCTGTTATTTTTGTTAAGAAAAATAAATGCTATTACTGAATAAAAAAATGAAAAAAGGGTAATAAAAAGAAGACATGTCTAGCATCTATTAACCAACGATGCAATGTCTTACTTTACAAGCATAACACAGAATGCTGTTATATTCAGGGTTTTCTGTTATTTTAGTTGAAAAAGGGGGGCGTAATTGATGTAATAATCTCGGATGAAAGTGGGTGTGGGATTTGTTCGAGATACTCTCTTGTTATTCTAATATAAATGCTGGAAATTGATTATTTATATAATATAGATGATTTTATGCGAGTGGGTTAAATATAGTAAAATGAAGGATTTATTTCACCATATAGAAGGTTCGGAGTTCAGAGTCTATTCTTCATATTTAATCTAATTAATTTGCTATTTAAGTAATATGAGATATCTTATATACTGATAATTACTCAAGAAACCGGAAGCTATTTTCTGAATTTTTCTTAAGTGATTACTAGTTTGGAAGGAGTTTCTCATGGAAACGAAAAGAAGAGGTTTATTCGAAAAGTTCTTGGATATGATCGAGAAAACAGGAAATAGGCTTCCGCATCCAGTGACGTTATTTGCTGGATTAGCAGCACTTGTTTTGGTCCTTTCATGGATCATTTCGTTATTTGGCCTAACGGTCGAGCATCCGGGAAAACCGGGTGAAATTGTAGAGGTTAAAAACTTGTTGAGTGGGGAAGGTATTGAATACATATTTACCACGATGACGGCGAACTTTGTTGGGTTTGCGCCGCTTGGTGTCGTGCTGTTAACGATGCTTGGAATCGGAATTGCAGAAGGTTCTGGCTTGATTAGCGCATTGTTACGCGGCTTTGTCATGTCTGTACCGAAGCGTTTAATCACTGCGGGGCTTGTTTTTGCGGGTGTTATGTCGAGTGTTGCGTCGGATGCGGGATACGTTGTATTGCCTCCGCTTGGCGCAGTGATTTTCGCAGCAATTGGACGCCATCCATTGGCGGGACTTGCGGCTGCATTTGCTGGGGTTTCTGGAGGATTTAGTGCGAACTTATTCCTGTCAGGGACAGATGCAATGCTAGGTCAATTAACGATTGAGGCGGCAGCGATCATTGATCCGGCTTATGCAGCGAATATGAACATTGCGATGAACTACTTCTTCATCATCGCTTCTGTATTCGTTCTGACGTTTGTTGGGGCGTGGGTGACAGAGAAGATTGTTGAACCACGTCTTGGTGAATATACAGGTGAATTCCGCGAGACAATGGAAAAGCTGACAGCGACGGAGAAAAAAGGTCTTGTGTGGGCGACAGTTTCTGTGGTTATCGCCAGTATTTTGTTTGCATTGCTCGTTCTTCCAGAAGGCGCGCCATTGCGCGGAGTGGAAGGTGAAATGCCAATCATTCGTTCACCATTTATGAGTTCTTTGGTACCAATCATTACGATTCTGTTCTTCATTCCTGGTCTTGTGTACGGGAGAGTGACGAAAGTGATTAAGAGTGATCGAGATGTGGCGGCGATGATGTCGGGAACGATGGCGGCAATGGGCATGTTCATTGTCCTGTCATTTACAGCAGGTCAGTTCGTTGCTTTTTTCACAGAGTCTAATATGGGACTGATGATTGGCGTTTACGGTGCGCAATTCCTGGATAGCATTAGCTTGACGGGCATTCCACTTATTTTGACATTCATCCTTATTTCAGCATTTATCAACTTGTTCATCGGGAGTGCATCTGCGAAATGGGCGATGATGGCGCCGGTATTTGTACCGATTATGATGGAGTTGGGCTATTCGCCAGAGTTAACGCAAATGGCGTATCGTGTTGCGGACTCTTCGACGAATATTATTTCGCCACTTATGACGTATTTTGCGATTATTATTGCCTTCGCACAAAAATACGATAAGAAAATGGGGATTGGAACACTGATTTCGGTCATGTTCCCATATAGTATGTTCTTCCTGTTTTTCTGGACATTGACACTTATTGCCTGGATGTTGTTCGGTCTTGATTTAGGACCAGGTTCAGGTATTTACTATTCAAAATAATCACGTGAGGCCTTGGGAGCGATTGCTTTCAAGGCCTCTTTGTATCTTCTACCTATTATTGTTAAAATAATTAGAAGAAAGGAAGTGCATCGATGTGGATATGAACGTTTTCATCGTGGAAGACGATGTGGCTATATTTGATTCGTTAAAAGAACGGCTGGGACAGTGGTCGTTCAATGTGACGGGGCCGACTGATTTTCATGATGTCATGGGAAGTTTTATTCAAGAGAAGCCTCATCTCGTCATTATGGACATCCAGTTGCCGGCGTATGACGGGTTTCATTGGTGCCGTGAGATGCGTGCGGTGTCGAAAGTGCCGATTCTCTTTTTGTCCTCTCGCGATCATCCGATGGACATGGTGATGGCGATGAATATGGGGGCGGATGACTACATACAGAAACCTTTCCATACGGACGTGTTGCTCGCTAAAATTCAGGCAATTTTGCGCCGTACTTATGCGTACGGAGAAGAAACGTCGGATGTGCTTGAGTGGAACGGTGCAGTGATTGATATGAAACGCAATGTGATTAGGATGGATGGCAAGGAAGTAGAACTGACGAAAAATGAGTTTTTCATATTGGCGATACTGGTCCAATCAACGGACGAAATTGTCTCTCGCGATGATTTGATCCGCAAGTTATGGGATGATGAGCGATTTGTGAATGATAATACGCTGACGGTCAATGTAACGCGCCTTCGCCAAAGGCTTGCGGAACTTGGACTGGGGGAAGCGATTGTGACGAAAAAAGGGCTAGGATATATGGCGATTACGCTGTAGGGAGGAGTTATCCACATGTTCATCAGTTATGTAAAGGATATGAAGAGTTGGATTGTTTTCTTCCTACTGGCACTTGGTTTCGCAGATCTGATTATTTGGCTGGATCAAGGCATTGATGTGAAGTTTTCATCGGCGTTGTATTTCAATGTGTTGTTACTAATAGCCCTTTCACTCTTTGTGATGTGGCGTTACCGACAAGAAATGCGGTTCTCAAAAGAATTGGCTACATTTATGAACGGTTCTGTCATTGATTGGCATGAATCGTTGCCGGAACCGACTTTTACACGAGATGAAGTGATAAAGGAAGTGTTACGTCTCGCGGCGTTATCCTTTTCAAGGGAATTAGCTGACATACGACAAGCGAATATCATGGAAGGCGATTACACAGCCGCATGGATACATGAAGTAAAAGCGCCACTTACTGCGATGAAGCTGACGATTGATGGGCATCGTCATGAGTCTGTTATTCGAAAAATTGAAGCAGAATGGCTTCGTGTCTATTTGCTAATTGACCAACAACTGTACATATCGCGCCTGCCAACGCTTGAAGCGGATTATGTGTTGGAGAGCACTGAGGTTCACCGACTGGTTGCGGCGGAAGTGCGTGAACTTGGGACATGGTGTATGGAAAAGAACGTTGCTGTCGAATTTGAAGGGGACGATGCAACAGTCGTAACGGATCGTAAATGGAGTCGATTTATTATCCGACAAATCCTGACGAATGCGGTAAAATATAGCCCAGTTGGTGGCGCGATCTTCATCTCGACAACGGTTAATCCAAGTGGCAACGTCATGCTCGCTATAAAAGACGAAGGGCCGGGCATTCAACCGCATGATCTGCCGCGTATTTTTGATAAAGGATTTACGGGCGGTACGGGAAGACTACAAAATGCAGCAACGGGACTAGGGCTGTACCTTGCACAAACTGTTGCGGAGAAAATTGGTATCACGCTTCAGGTGCAATCTGAAATAGGACAGGGAACTACTTTTCAGCTGACATTTTCAACTCAAAATGCCTTCGATAAAATCCTAACGTGACAACACTGTCACATTGACCGACCTGTTTGTCATGCAAATCAAACGACCGAGACGAAATGCCGCAGTACACTAAGGACATGAACAAACAGGGAGGCTATTTAGGTGGAACAACATACAACTATTTTACACGCACAAAACGTGCGAAAATCATACGGTACACGTGGCAATGTTCAACAAGTGTTAAAAGGCATCAATCTTCGTGTAGGTGAGGGGGAATTTGTCGGTATTATGGGGCCGTCGGGAGCAGGAAAGACGACATTACTCAATGTGCTTGCAACCATTGACCGTGCGACAGAAGGCTCTATACTTATTGGAGGTTCCGATATTTCGAGAATGAAAGACGCGGAGTTATCTGCCTTTCGTCGTGATAAGTTGGGCTTCATCTTCCAAGATTATAACTTGCTCGATACATTGACGGTGAAGGAAAATATTTTACTGCCCGTTTCGCTTGGGAAAATGAAGAAACAAGTGGCGGAGGCAGAGTTTAACGCTATTGCGGATATTCTCGGTATTAAAGACCTTGCGCATAAATATCCCCATGAAATTTCAGGTGGGCAAAAGCAACGGACGTCTGCGGCAAGAGCACTGATCAATAAACCCTCGATGGTATTCGCGGATGAACCAACAGGTGCACTCGATTCGAAATCAGCGTCTTCGTTACTTGGCACGATGGAGGATGTCAATAAAAAACGTGGTGTCACAATCATGATGGTGACGCATGATCCGGTGGCATCTAGCTATTGTAGCCGTGTCGTTTTCTTGAAAGACGGCAATATCTACTCAGAACTTTATCGTGGTGATAAAACACGACAAGCCTTTTTCCAGGACATCTTGAGCGTTCAAGGCGTTCTCGGGGGTGACAGCGTTGACACTATTTGACCTTGTTATCCGGAGTATGCGGAAGAATATAAAGCATTATTATTTGTACTTTTTCGCGCTGATTTTCAGTGTCGTGCTGTACTTTGTTTTTGCGACGCTACAACATGATGCAGCTGTTATCGAGAAATCAGCGAAGTCGATGAATATGGAAGCGGCATTTAAAGCAGCGGGTATTTTACTAATTGTCATTGCAGGTATATTCGTTTTCTATGCGAATGCTATTTTCCTGAAAAGAAGAAGTCGGGAAATTGGGCTTTATCAATTAATTGGCTTGACGAAAGGCGCAGTGGCGCGTCTGCTTATTATTGAAAATGCCCTTCTGGGTGCAGGTGCACTTGTCATTGGGATTGGCACAGGGGTGCTGGTTTCGCGTGTATTCTTATTACTACTGATGAAGTTGATTGGATATGATGGGTTTATTACGGTGTCCTTTTCACTGGCAGCGATTATTCAAACGGCTATTGTCTTTGTTGCCATCATTGCGCTGACGTCTGCTCAAATGTTAGTGGCTGTTTATCGCAATACATTACTGGATTTATTCAATGCGGATAAAAGGGGAGAGCATCCGAAAAAGCCGAAAACGGTTGTGTCAGCGGTGTTGGCGCTTCTCGGAATCGGGCTCATTATTTACGGTTATTGGTTATCAGGTCGCATGATGAATGAAATGATCTTGTTTAACATGTTAGCGGTACTTGCTTCAACGATTTTCGGAACCTATCTCGTATTCCGTGTGACAATCAGTTGGTTGTTTTATCAGATTCGTACAAGGAAACAAGGGCATCTTGGGCTGCATAATAGTCTGTCGCTTGCCCCACTTATGCATCGCATGAAAGCAAATGCCAACTCTTTGACAATTATTACGGTATTGTCTGCCATGACACTTGCAATGGTGGCGGGGGCGTATTCACTGTATTACTCATCTGAAAAAATGGCACGGTCGATGATGCCTTTCGATTTTACCTTTACAAATTATCCGCATGAGGAAGGTCTGGCAGATGAATTTGCTGAGGAACTGAAAGTGGCAGGTATTGACTTCAAGTGGACATCTATTAGCGCAATGGATACAGGAGGTATGCTTGATATTTCCAGTCCTTATTGGTCAGGCGCCAATAATGTGCGTCCTTCTGTTTCATTTTACGTAGCAGAGCAATTACGTGCGGCGGGGAAAGATGTACAAATTCCTCCAAAAGGTAGCGCAATTGCCTATAATATGAATTTGCAGCTAGAAGCAAAGCCAGAGGAGTTTCCAGCTACGCTGACGATTATGGAACATGATACGGAACTGCCCATCGAGGTAGTTGCTGTTGAAGAGACTAGTATTATGAATATGAATCTTGGCGGTAGTCCAATGGTTGTCAGTGAGGACACGTTCGCAGAGTTGCAAAGGCAGCTAGCGACTGATGAGGACGATGGTTGGTCGTTGGCGATTGAGACGTTCCAAGTGAGGGATAATGATCAGCTTGCGAAGGCATCTGCTATTTTCATGCAGGACAAATATGCAGGGGGTGTCCCTTCGGAATATCGTATGGATTATCATACGTACTATCAAAATTCGATTCAGAGTAGCGGTTTACTTATCTTTATCGCAGGTTTCCTTGGACTTGTGTTCCTCATCTCGACAGGTAGTATTTTGTACTTCAAACAAATGACAGAAGCAGAGCAGGAGAAGCAAAGTTATGCAACACTACGTCAGCTTGGTTTCACAGTGCAAGACATTATGCGCGGTATTGTCCGTAAGCAAGTATTTGTCTTTGGTGTACCATTGCTCATCGGTTTATTGCATTCGATATTTGCCATTAAAGCTGCGTCATTTCTGTTCATGTCTGATATTACTGTACCGGCCTCGATTGCGATAGGCTTGTACGCATTGATTTACTTAGTGTTTGCTTTCTTAACGGTTGGTTATTATAGAAAGACTGTGAAAGCAGCTCTATAAAGATTTAAACCAAAACAAACGTGAATCAGTCGTGTTCGCGTTTGTTTTTTGTTATTGGGTGTCTTGTCACCTGAATGTACTAATGAGATGATAGGAGGTGAAAAAGAAACAATGGACTGGAGAGATAAAGGTGACAACACAAAGACAGCTAAAGTTAGGGACGATGATTCACGGTGTTGGCGAAAAAATGTCGGACTGGAGACATCCTGAGATGCCAGCCGATGCAAGTGTCAGTTTCGAGTTTTATAAACAGCAAGCACAACTATCGGAACAAGGGAAATTCGATTTTGTGTTTATTGCGGATGCGCTATACATTACGGAGAAATCCAATCCACATTATTTGAACCGATTTGAGCCATTGACGGTTCTTTCTGCACTTGCTGCGGTGACATCGAAAATCGGCTTAGTTGGTACATTGTCAACGACTTATAGTGAGCCGTTTTCAGCTGCGCGTCAATTTGCTTCGCTGGATATGATTAGCGGGGGACGCGCGGGGTGGAATGCGGTGACGTCGGGACTTGAAAAAACGGCGTTGAATTTCAGTAAAAGTATGGAAGGACATCCGGATCACAAAGCGCGCTATCAGATGGCGTCTGAGTTTGTGGAAGTGATGAAGGGGCTGTGGGATTCGTGGGAAGACGATGCCTTTATTCGTAATAAGGAGACAGGTGAGTTCTTTAATCCTGATAAATTACATCGTTTGAATCATCAAGGTGACTTCTTTTCTGTACAAGGACCATTGAATATTAGTCGTTCAAAACAGAGTCAACCTGTTATTTTTCAAGCAGGTTCTTCGGAGGATGGCAAAGCGTTTTCGGCGAAGGAAGCGGATGTTGTTTTCGCAATTATGCCTGCATTGGAAGAGGCGCGGGATTATTACCAAGACGTCAAAAGGAGAGCGGCCGCGTGTGGGAGAAATCCAGAGAAGCTCATTGTAGTACAAGGTATCAGTCCGATTATCGGTGACACAAAGGAAGAGGCTGTAAAGAAGTATGAAGAACTTGCTAGCTTAGTAACAATCGACCAAGCGCTCGCTTTTTTAGGCAGGCATTTTGGCCATCATGATTTCTCGCAATATCCATTGGATCAACCATTTCCGGACCTAGGTGATATAGGAGAAAATGGTTTCCAAAGCGATACCGATCGTATTAAAAGAGAAGCGCGTGAACAGAATTTAACCCTTCGCCAAGTTGCGCTTCGGGAGGCCACACCGCAGACGCCGTTTATTGGGACGCCGGAGAGTGTAGCAAGTCTGATGCAAGAATGGTATGACAAGCAGGCGATAGATGGCTTCATGCTGGTTGCTAATTTGCCTAGCGGATTGAGCGACTTTGTCGAGAAAGTCGTACCGATACTGCAAGAAAGAGGGCTTTTCCGTTTGGATTACGAAGCCGATACGTTACGCGGGAATTTAGGGCTGTCATTTGTGGAGAATCGCTATGCGCAAGGGGCGTCTAGTGAGAAGGAAAAAGGCGAAAACGTCAAAGAACCAGTCTATGAATGAGTATGTTGCGATTCGATTGTCTTTGTAAGACGTTGTTTTTCATTGCCCCACTTAAAAAAGCCCTCATCCCAAATGTAATGAGGTGAGGGCTTAACTTCTTTAATTCTTCGGCACCGCAACCCAATGCCCCTCAGAAATTTCCACAAGCTCAGATTGTTGTAAGTTGTATTTATCCGCCCCGGTTTGTTCCTCAAGCAAGACCCGTTTTTTCTTGGCCTCGATTTTAGGATCGGGAATGGGGATGGCTGCCAGTAGTGATTTTGTGTAGGCATGCTGTGGATTGCTGTAAAGCTCTTCACTTTCGGCAAGCTCAACAATTTTTCCTGCATACATCACGGCTACGCGGTCACTAATATGTTTCACCATCGACAAGTCATGCGCGATAAATAAATAGGTGAGCCCTAGGCGATGTTGAAGGTCTTCCAATAAGGTCACAATTTGCGATTGAATGGACACATCGAGTGCTGACAGCGGTTCGTCACAGACGATGAATTTTGGTTCAACCGCTAGCGCACGTGCAATACCGATCCGTTGCCGCTGTCCACCTGAAAATTCATGTGGATAGCGCATAGCATGAGAAGATTCAAGTCCTACTAAGTCCAGTAGCTCTTCCACCCGTTTTTTACGTTCACTTTTACTGCTCGCTAATTGATGGATATCGAGTGCTTGTCCGATGATATCTAACACTTTAAAGCGTGGATTTAGTGATGAGTAAGGATCTTGAAAAATCATCTGCATATGCCGCCGCATCGTTTTCATTTCACCTTTTGACAGTCGATTGACGGCCATTCCTTGATACAACACGTCTCCATCCGTCGGTTCATGCAGGCGTAAAATAGCGCGGCCCGTTGTCGATTTTCCTGAACCAGATTCACCGACAAGGCCCAGCGTTTCACCAGGTTTAATGGTGAAGCTAATGTCGTCGACAGCTTTTAAATAATTACCTTTCCCCATGTCAAAATGCTGTTTCAGGGATCTAACATCGAGCAAAGGTGTTGTCGGGTCCATATTGGCCGAAATGAGCGGAGGCCGTTTCGTTTTCTTTTTTTCATTCAAGCGAGGCAAGGCATTTAATAGCTTTTTCGTATAAGGATGCTTTGGGTTTTCGAAGATTTCTTCCGTGATTCCCGTTTCAACAACTTCTCCGCCCTTCATGACGACGACGCGATCACACATCCCGGCCACAACACCTAAGTCATGGGTAATTAAAATAATCGAAGTCTCAAATTTTTGCTGCATGTCCTTCATGACATTTAAAATTTGCGCTTGGATGGTGACATCGAGTGCAGTTGTTGGTTCATCGGCAATAAGCAAGGTTGGTCGGCAAGCAAGTGCAATGGCAATCATGACCCGTTGCCGCATTCCGCCGGAAAACTCATGTGGAAATTGGTTGTACCGTGTTTCGCTATCCCGAATGCCTACAAGTTTTAAAATATCAATCGCTTGTTTTTTTGCTTCAGCTTTCGACAGTTGTTGGTGTTTAATAAGGCTCTCTGCAATTTGTTTCCCAATTCGGATTGTCGGATTGAGAGACGTCATCGGGTCTTGAAAAATCATACTAATATCACGACCACGAATACTTTCCATTTCTTTTTCTGTTTTATGAGCAAGGTTTTCACCTAGAAAAGTAATTTCTCCACTTTTCATAAAGGAAGGAGGAGAGGGGAGCAGGCGCATAATGCTTCGGGCGGTGACACTTTTTCCACTCCCTGACTCACCTACAATGCCTAGCGTTTCACCTTTTCGTACTTCAAAACTGACACCGCGCACGGCTTCAAATTCCTGATCTTTGGATTGAAATGAAACGCGTAGATCTTCCACTTTCAAAATTGATTGCAAAGCACACACCTGCCGATTCTTGAATTTATATAGTAGAAAGTTAAATTGCATTGACTTCTCAGTATATTTAAAATAAACTTTACTATAATAATTTGATTTATGCAATATAGGGAGAAAGGGGGTTACATGTCAGTGGAAGGTAGCAAAATAGAGACGAATAAACTGGGTATAATAACCATCCTTCAACACACGTACAGCAAGATGCAAACGCATTTATCTTACAAATACTTACTGTTAGTTTTAGGGTTTCCAATCCATCTAGTTGTCGGGCTTATCTATTTATTTAAAAAGAAAAATACGATCTATTCTTCAGTGCTTGAGGAAATAAAACAAGGTTTGCATGAAGAGGGCTATCGGGATGGACTAAAACAGGAATTTACCGAACAGCTCACTCGAAAACAAGCCTTTTTCTCGCAAAACGTGAGTAAAGCGGAAACTGAGAAGGAAGCAGAGAAATTAGCGGAAGCCCAATTTTTGAAGGTTGTGCTTCAAAAGACGGATGAGGCACTTAAGAGAAAAGGCGAAAAGAAATTTACGTATGCGCATTTCTTTCAAACGCTATTGTCCAAACCGCTATTTTTAGTTATAACGTTCATCCCTGGCATTTTGATGTATTTGCTAATGTTGTTAGTGAGCAATCCTTACGTGAAGTTTATTCTTGAAAGGTTAGTCATGGGGATTTTCGTCATTTTAGGGGTTGTTGTGCTGGTCTTCAGCATTTTATACATTTCGCCGTTTGATCCTGCGGCTAATATTATTGGGGAAACGGGAACGAAAGAACAGATTGCCGCATTCAATAAGTTATATGGGCTGGATTTACCGTATTTAACGCAATTATGGAACGCTATTAAAGGAATATTCACCTTCGATTTAGGAACTTCCTTTACGGGCAATGAAGACGTCGCAACGAGTATTGCAAATAAGTTTCCAATTACGTTTACAATCGCACTTTACTCGCTCTTGATGGCGGTTGTCATCGCGATTCCAATCGGCATTATATCTGCAACAAGGCCGAATTCATTTTTTGACTATACATTTATGTTCATCGCACTCATTGGTTTGTCCATTCCGAACTTTTGGCAAGGGTTAATCTTTATTCTTAATTTTTCCATTAAATTGCAATGGTTGCCAGCTACTTATAGTCCGCAGAATGGCTTGTCGATGATTATGCCGGTTGTCGTTCTTGGAACGGCGCTAACAGCTTCGGTAGCGCGGATGACTCGCTCGTCGATGTTGGAGATTATTAATGAAGATTACATTATTACGGCAAAAGCAAAAGGGCTTAACCAAAGCCAAGTATTATGGAAGCATGCGGTAGGGAATGCCATGATTCCGATAATCACGGTCATTGGCTTGCTGTTTGGAGGCATGCTAGGTGGAGCGGCTGTAACGGAGAAGGTTTTCAATATTAGTGGGATTGGAAGTTATATTGTAGACAAGCAATTCATTCCAGATATTCCGGGGATTTTAGGTGGTGTAGTTTATATTGCCATCACCATTTCGTTAGTAAATATTTTCATCGATATTTTGTATGCGTTTTTTGATCCTCGCATTCGTTCGAAGATGAAACAAAATTAAAGCAGGTGCAGCGATGGAGACAAGTATAGCGATTGATAAGAAAAAAGTATTGAAGCATTCACCAGAATATACACAAGCTAGCTTCACATGGATTACGTCACTGGCACTGACTGTTGTTTTCGGGTTAAATAGTTTCAATTTTTCAACGATGGCGTTGAAGCCGTTTATGTTTAATGTTTTTGTGGCATATGCCATCTTTACGGGTATTCAAATTGCAGTGACGCTGAAGATTAAGCGAGATCTGTCGACAACTGGGCATATCCAAAGCATGACCAGAAAGTTAGGGTATGTGCAGTTGCTCAGTATTGTGACGGGCAATATTATTATTTTGACCTTTGCGTTTAATTTGATCAAAAGGAAAAAGACGCCAGATTATACCTTTGCGGTTTATATGCTGCTGACGCAGCTTTTCGTCATTGCGATATCGGCGTTAAATCTCTTTAAGCCTTATGTAGCGGATACGTTTTTAGTGGCGATGGGGGTTTTAGTAGCCATTGCAGTTTTCTATGTAGTGGCGTTGGTGTTGGTGGCAAAGCATGTTGAAGAGGAAACGGCGGAGCGTTGGATGATGTTCCTAGCGATTCCTTTAATCATCACGGCTGCGACAGGAAACCTTTTTGCGTTATTGCTAGGACTGAACTTGATCATGAAAGCGCGTGGGTCCGATTTATCGACCATCATTAAATGGAATACGATTTGGGGGAAAATTACGCGCAATACGACTTCTGTATTAGGGTTGTTCTTTATCGTTCTAATGCTGTCGATTTCGATTTGTAGTAATTTTACATTTGATTATAGTTTAGCGATAGAAAATAATTATAGTGCAATTCTCCAAAGCCCAAGTATTACATATCCACTCGGCACGGATAATTTCGGTCGAGATTTATTTTCAAGAATTATTTTTGGAGCAAGAATTTCATTGATCGTGGGCTTTCTTTCCACAATTATTCCAGCTATTATCGGCGGTATGTTAGGAGCATTCGCTGGTTATTATAGTCAACGCACAGATAATATTATTATGCGCTTGTTAGACGTGTTGTATGCAGTTCCTGGAATTCTGTTGGCAATTGCGATTATTGCTGCATTTGGGGCAAATACAACGAATTTAATTTTAGCGCTGAGCGTTGGGGCAATTCCTACGTATGCTCGGACGATGCGAGCGAATGTACTCATGGTTTCCAATTTGGAATATGTCGATTCTGCACGGGCGCTTGGCGAAAAGGATTTTACGATTATTTTCAAACATATCGTGCCAAATGCGTTAGCACCGATGATTGTGAAAGCAACACTGACAATCGGGAGTGCCGTGATTGCAACAAGCAGCTTGAGTTATCTGGGGCTTGGGGTAGAGCCACATATTCCAGAGTGGGGAAATATTTTAAAGTTGGGTAGTACGTATTTGGAGTCAAATTCTTATCTAGCAATTTATCCGGGTCTTGCCATTATCTTGTTAGTCTTATCCTTTAACTTTTTGGGAGATGGGCTTCGAGATGCGCTGGATCCAAAATTAGATTGAAGGAAGTAGAAAAAATTATGTACAGGAGGCATTAAGATGAAGAAACAACTATTGCTACTTATGCTCGCTTTAGTATTGGCGTTAGCAGGGTGTGTCCAGACGAAGTCGGACGTGAAAGAAAAAGGCGATTCGAAAAATGATGGGGGCGGCGATGGCAAAGTAACGATTGAACTCCTTGGTATGAGCAGTGGGGAGTCCGATATTAACATTGTGCGTGACCAGCTCACAAAGAACGGTTTTGATGTCAAAATCAATATGCAGCCCGATTATGGTAGCTTTAAAGCACAGCAAGATGCTGGGAATTTTGATATTTCCTTATCTGGCTGGACGACTGTAACAGGAAATCCGGATTACGCAGTGCGCTCGATTTTTAAAACAGGCGGCGACTATAGTATTTTAGCGGATTCTGAAGTGGATACACTGATTGATAAAGCAGCTACACAAACAGTTGAAGAATACAAAGAGACATACAAAGAGTTGGAGCAACGTATAGTAACGGATAAAGCGTATATTGCACCGCTGTATATTTCTTATAAAACACAAGCCATCAATAAAGATGTCTTAAATGTAGACACAGTTCGATTGTCAAAATCACGCTCTCTTCCATGGGAAGAAGTAGAGTTCAATGATCAGTCAAAGAATGCGACACAACCGCTTGTATTATCACAAACGATGCCGACATTGACGTCATTGGATCCGATTAAAGGAAATGATGGTTCCATCAACATCATTAATACAAATATGTATGTTCGTTTAGTGAATCTGACAGATGATGATAAAATTACGTCTGAAGGTTCATTATCGCTAAATCACAGCATCGCGGAAGGTAACTCTGAATACTATTTCGTATTACGCGATGACATTAACTTTGCGAAAATTGAGGATAAGAAAGCAGTAGATACAGGTGAGCGTGTAGGTGCTGATGATGTCATCTTCTCGCTAAACCGTGCAAAAGATCCAGAATCTGTACCCGATCACCGTACGTACAGCTTGCATGAGCATATTAAAGATGTAGAACTTGTCACAGACTTGGCTACACTTGAAGGTGTGAAAGAAGCGAGTGGCGGTGTGTCTGTGAAAGAAGCGCTGGAGAAAGATCTAGACGCTAACATTACGGAGCTTGTAGAAGATAAAACACAAGCGAATAATAAAGAAGGTAAATACCAAGTTGTGAAAATGACGACAACAGAGCCATTCCCACAAGTATTAAATTACTTGGCGCACCAATCTGCGGGGATTGTCTCTAAAAAACAAGTTGAAAGCATCAATACGTATGATGTAGCAACTTTCGACGTCAACAAAGACATTCCATATGGCGATCAAAACACAGTAACTGAAGGCGCTCAATATAACAATACATTGTACACAAGTGGTCCTTACATTTTGTCTACTAAAAATGATTATGAAGCGAATTTTCAAAAGAACCCTAGCTATATGAAGGGGACAAAACATGATCCTAAAATTTCAAACGTGACAATGCGTTTCATCAAAGATCAAGATAGCACACTGGCGGCGCTACGTAACGGTGAAATCGATTTGTTCTACGCTGTGCCAGAAACGAAATTTGACGTCATTGAAAGTGATAGCAAGCTGACGCTCCAAAGCATTGAAAGTAATGCGGTCACATACTTGCTATTCAATACAGCGAATCGTGATGTAGCGACAAGTGAAGATCTACGAAAAGCGGTCCTTTACTCCATTAACCAAGACGAGTTTTTAGACTTCTACCAAGGCAACAAAATCAAGGCATTCTCTACAGTGAGCCCAATTGTTAAAACGGGCAATGAGTTAGTAGCAGATCCTGCAAAAGTGGAAGAGTATTTGGCGAAATATAAAGAAAGTAAAAAGTAAAAATAGGGGTCCAACATCCGTGTTATCAAAGCGGATGTTGGGCTTTTTTGTCGGGCTGGTGGTGGAAAAGAAATTTCGATAATTTTTTTGTTGACTCAATTATTGTTTATAACTTTGGGGACATTTGAAAGAATGCTGATGATGACGGTCTTGAAAATGACTGTGGATATGTGGATAAGTTGGAGGCGAGCAGTTGGGAAAACTTTTTTCCTATTTACGTGTGGACCACAACATGTTAGGGTATATAAAGTGAATAAGGCACAACATATAGTATTGAGCGATGAAAAGGTACGGACATCTGTTTGGTGGAAGTTTCCCATTATCTTCGGAGGTTGAACGGTGGAAGTAAACGATATGTCATCCGAACGAGGGTGACGAACTTGTTTTGTTTCTAGCACTGAACCTAATGAGCGATAGCTCTGCCGAAAGGGTAGATTCATCGCTTTTTTATTGGAAACTACGAAAGCATATGCACGATATATGCGTAATATTAGGAGGAGACGGTCATTATGGCAACGAAAATTGCGAAAACAGGCATCGATGTAGTATTGGACGGATTACAAAGTGAATTTGGTGTAGGGAAAATTGAACCGCTTGTCATTGCGAGTGAACGCTGGCAACAGAAGCACCCTGAAGGTACGGAATCTGATTGGGCGAAGGCGATGACACTTGAGTCGCTCAGTAACTTGGACGAGGCAGCGACGTATTGGACATTCATTGCGGCACGTATTCATCTACAGGATGTCTACAATCGTCAAGAACAGCTGCGCGGTGCAAAAGTATACACAGACTTCGCGGCAAACGTTGCACGACTTGTTGACCAGGGCCTCTATACACCTGTCATCACAGAAAAATATTCACAAGAAGACTTGAACTCGCTTGGCAAAATCATTGAACCAGAGCGAGACAAACTGTTTACATACATTGGTTTAAAAACATTAATGGACCGCTATGTAGCCGTTAATTTTGATAACAAATCTGTTGAATTACCACAAGAACGCTGGCTCGTTATTGCGATGATGCTCATGCAAGATGAGACGGAAAATCGTCTTGAAAAAGTAGCAGAATCCTACTGGGCAATGAGTAGCTTATATATGACGGTTGCAACACCGACGTTGTCGAATGCTGGGAAACCACATGGTCAATTATCGAGCTGCTTCATCGACACAGTAGACGATTCACTACAAGGCATTTATGACAGCAACACGGACATCGCGAACTTGTCGAAATATGGCGGCGGTATCGGCGTCTATATGGGGAAAGTACGTAGCCGTGGTTCATCTATTAGAGGTTTTAAAGGTGCATCAAGCGGTGTGCTTCCATGGATTAAACAGTTGAACAACACAGCAGTAAGCGTTGATCAGCTAGGACAACGCCAAGGCGCAATCGCTGTGTACCTAGACGTTTTCCATAAGGATATCTTCACGTTCCTTGATTTGAAATTAAACAATGGGGACGAGCGTTTACGTGCGCATGATATTTTCACAGGTGTTTGTTTGCCGGACATTTATATGGAACAAGTCGAAGCACGTGGCGATTGGCATTTGTTTGATCCGCATGAAGTTCGGACAGTGATGGGCTTTTCTCTTGAAGACTTTTATGATGAAACAAAAGGTGCAGGTTCTTTCCGTGAGAAGTATATGGAATGCGTTAATCATCCGGAATTGAGCAGAGAAACAGTCCCAGCGATTGATATCATGAAACGCATTATGCGCAGTCAGCTGGAAACAGGCGTACCATTCATGTTCTACCGTGATGAAGTCAATCGTGCCAATGCAAACAAGCATAAAGGTATGGTGTATTCTTCTAATTTATGTACAGAAATCATGCAAAATCAAAGTGCGACACAATTTGAGTCTGTCACACTTGAAGATGATATCGTCGTAACACGTTCAAAACCAGGTGATTTCGTAGTTTGTAACTTATCATCCATTAACCTTGGACGTGCAGTGCCGGCAAGCGTTTTGGAACGCCTTATTAAAATCCAAGTGCGCATGCTCGACAACGTTATTGATTTGAATAAAATTCCGGTTGTTCAAGCGCAGCGGACAAACTCTCGTTACCGTGGAATTGGGTTAGGAACGTTCGGTTGGCACCACTTGTTGGCGTTACAGAACATCCAATGGGAATCAGACGCAGCGGTTGACTATGCCGATAAATTATATGAAAAGATTGCGTATTTAACGATTCAAGCGTCATCAGAATTAGCGAAGGAAAAAGGCGCTTATCCTTTATTCGAAGGATCTGATTGGCAGTCGGGTGCTTATTTCGACAACAAAGGTTATGATTCGAACGAATGGCGCGAACTTCGCGCTGACGTAGCGACAAACGGTATGCGAAATGGCTATTTAATGGCGGTTGCGCCAAACAGCTCGACATCCGTTATTGCAGGCTCAACAGCTTCGATTGATCCGGTCTTCAAGCCGTTTTATCACGAAGAGAAGAAAGACTATAAACTGCCAGTTGTGGCACCTGATTTGGATCACAACACGTATGACGTGTATCGTCGCTCTGCGTATATTGTGGATCAACGTTGGTCGATTAAACAAAATGCAGCGAGACAGCAACATATTGACCAAGGGATTTCTTTCAACTTATATGTTCCGAATAATATCCGTGCTTCTGTCCTGTTAAACCTTCACATACAAGCATGGAAATCAGGCATGAAAACGACATATTACACGCGTTCTACGGCGACGGACATTGAAGAGTGTGAATGGTGTCATTCTTAATCGCTTACGCAACATGGAGCGGCAATACACAAGAAGTCGCGGAACTCATTGAAGCGCAGCTAGCAGATGCAGGCATTTCCGTAACATCGTATCGTATTGGCGGGGGCGTTATTCCAAACCCCCGCCATTTCGATGCGATGATTATCGGATCCTTCACGTGGGATCAGGGCTCGACGCCGGATGAAGTGAAAGATTTCGTTGCAGACGTTGGTTACAAGCCGGAAAACGTTTATGTCTTCGGAACGGGAGACACCCAATTTGGGGGCGACGAATTATTTTGTCATGCAGCCGTGAAATTGGCACGTTTTTACGAATCGGCATATGAGCCGCTGAAAATCGAACAAAGCCCACGTGGCGTACAGGAAACAAAAGTGATCGAATGGTCGAAAGGGGTCATCAAGCATTGGAAAAACTTACACGAGTAAAGGTAATCGAACCAGCAAATCCAAATAAATCAACTGCTATTTTTGGTGGACAAGCAAGCGGTATCCTTAATTGGAATGACCTTGCGCATCCACATTTCTATACATTGCGTCAGCGCATCCGTTCTCTTTTCTGGACGGCGAACGAAGTGGATATGACACAAGACGTCAAACAATTTTCTAATTTAACACAAGCCGAGCAAGATGCATTCTTAAAAATTATCGGCTTGTTGGCGACATTAGACGGACCCCAAACAGATATCGCAGCGAAAATCGCACAGTATACGACAGATCCATCTGTTAAATCACTGATGGCAACGATTGCGGATCAGGAAAGCGAGCATAATCATAGTTATGCGTATGTTCTTTCCTCAGTAACGACATTTGACAAACAGCTCGCATCATTTGAAATGGGCCGTACAGATGAAGTGCTCATGCGTCGTAATGAACGAATTGTCGACGTCTATAATGACTTTGCTGAAAACCCAACCGTTGAGTCAGCACTCAAAGCGATGGTGTACACGACATTGCTCGAAGGACTGTTTTTCTATAGTGGCTTCGCATTCTTCTACAACTTAGCACGCAATCAAAAAATGGTTGGTACATCAACAATGATTTCGTATATTAACCGCGATGAGCTCCAGCACGGAAAAGCGATCAGCGACATTTTCCGCGCAGCACTGGCAGAAAATCCAGAACTCAATACGGAAGCATTTACAGAATGGATTTATGATCAATTCCATCACTCCGTTGAGCAGGAAATTATCTGGAGTCGCTATGTACTTGCAGATATTGAAGGCATCGAACTGGACGAAATGGCGGGCTACGTGAAATACCGTGCCAACAAAATGTTACGCATGTTAGGCTTGAGTGAAATCTACCCTGAGTTCACCGACAATCCAATGAAATGGATTCGTGCTTACGTCGATAGTTTCGACGATACGAAAACCGACTTCTTTGAACAGACATCAAGGCAATATGTGAAGACAAGTGATTTGAATGGCTTTGATGATTTGTAAAACGAAAATGTGAATAAGAGAAGGCCTTCCTTCACCCTTAGTTTACTTTTACAACACCTGCTCTTTATTGAGCGGGTGTTTTTTGCATTATTTAAAACGATAGCACGTTAATTCACCTTGACGTCTACGATTGTAACGGGTGGCAAGCAGATTAGCACCAGCAAAACTAAGGCATTCCCTACTACTAACTAGCAGCCTTGCTCGGTATGATTGTTGTTGAGAGATACGATTACAACAATCATGACGGGAGGAATCGACAAAATGAGCCAACTTACTGAAAATACCCTAGTCTCTGATATTGTCACAGCATTTCCGCAAAGTGCGGATTTGTTTAGAAACCTACGCATCGACTTTTGCTGTGGTGGGAAAGTCACCCTGCAAACGGCAGCGCAAGAGCGCAATCTAGATCCGGCAGTCGTGTTAACGAATGTGCAAGAACTAGCGCAAAAGCACGATGCACGGGACAGTATGCATCCACCCTCATTTGGCAATAAAACGCTTGTTGCTTATATTCAAGAAAAGTACCATGCAAATTTACGCGAAGAATTACCACTTTTGGAACCGTATGTGGCCAAAGTGGCACGTGTACATGGAGACAAGCATCCTCATTTGTTCCGGGTGCAAGCAATCTATAAAACATTGCGTGCCGCGTTACTAGAGCATACGGATGATGAAAATCAAAACGTCTTCCCGCTCATTCTAGCATTCTTTGAAAAACCGACACTTGAACTGAAAGAACAATTAAAACCACATGTCTTTGAACTTGAAGAAGAGCATGACAACGCTGGAAGATTGCTCCATGAACTGCGTGATATTACGGATAATTTTACGTTGCCAGAAGATGCGTGTAATACGTATCGAATTGTCTATGCCCGACTTGAACAACTTGAAAAAGATACTTTTGACCATGTTCACCTTGAAAATAATGTACTATTTGATCGCGTACGTGCGGTTCTATAATGTTTCCCTGAAAATCCCACTACTTCGACTAACATCGGGTAGTTGGATTTTTGGGTGTTTAGAAGATTATAAAGTCTCGTACGGGGAATAAGGAAGTAGAGAGAGGTTTTTGTTTAGGTGTCCTGCACTGTTATTAACGAATAAGGTCAGTTTGTGGACGATATAGGACTTTCCCTAATAGGAAGATAGTGGGCAGTTCTATAAAATTAGAATTATATGAATGGCCGTGGTGATGAAATTCCTCATTAAATTCGTCATTCTGAAAAGGAGTGAGTGTTTCCGATGAAGAAGAAATTTGGATTGAATTATTTCAAGCCTGTTGAGCGCTACTCAGGGAATTGGTCGGTATTGGAGGAGAAAAGCCGTGACTGGGAAAACATGTATCGGCAACGTTGGTCGCATGACAAAGTAGTCCGTACAACGCACGGTGTTAACTGTACAGGGTCATGTAGTTGGAAGGTTTTTGTGAAAAACGGCATTATCACATGGGAGAATCAGCAAATTGACTATCCCTCATGTGGGCCCGATATGCCTGAATTCGAACCTCGTGGCTGCCCACGTGGTGCTTCCTTCTCTTGGTATGAGTACAGTCCACTTCGTGTGAAGTACCCGTACATACGTGGCAAACTGTGGCGCATGTGGAGCCAAGCGTTAGCGGAGCAAAAAGATCCGGTTAAGGCTTGGGCAAGCATTGTGGAAGATCCTGCAAAATGCGACGAATACAAAAAAGCACGTGGTAAAGGCGGACATGTCCGAGTGAATTGGCGAGATGCCACGATGCTTATTTCTGCGCAACTGATTTACACCGTACAGAAATATGGCCCAGATCGTATCGCAGGCTTTACCCCGATTCCGGCTATGTCGATGGTTAGTTACGCTTCGGGGGCACGCTTCATCTCTCTTCTTGGTGGCGAAATGTTGAGCTTTTATGATTGGTATGCGGATCTACCGCCGTCCTCTCCACAAATCTGGGGAGAGCAGACAGATGTGCCGGAATCGAGTGACTGGTTTAACGCGGGCTACCTCATTATGTGGGGATCGAATGTACCGCTAACGCGGACGCCTGATGCGCATTTCATGACAGAAGTGCGTTATAAAGGGACAAAAGTCGTCTCGGTTGCGCCTGATTACGCGGAAAGTGTAACGCATGCAGACGACTGGATTGCGGCCAATCCAGGGACGGATGCGGCGGTTGCACAAGCGATGACACATGTTATTCTCGACGAGTTTTATGAGCAACGGAAAGAGCCGATGTTCTTGAATTACGCGAAGCAATATACGGATATGCCTTTCCTCATTACGCTTGAGGAGCACGAAAGTTCTTACAAGGCAGGGCGCTTTTTACGCGCAAGTGATTTAGGTAGCGAAGCCGAGCATGCCGAGTGGAAACCCGTTATTTTCGATGAAACGACGAACACCATCCTTGTCCCGAATGGCACGATGGGGCAACGTTGGGAGCAAGATACGAAATGGAATCTAATTCTCGACAATGCAGATGGTACCCGGGTTGAGCCAGCTTTAAGCGTTACTGACCACGGTGCAGAATGGACAGAAATGGTCTTCCCTTACTTTGATAATACGGAGAATGGGACATTTAGTCGCCCGATTCCAGTGAAGAAAGTGCAGTTTAAAGATGGAACAGAACGACTCGTTACAACGGTGTACGATTTAATGCTAAGCCAGTACGGCGTTCGTCGTATCGGTAGTGAGTTGGAAGCGCAAGGCTATGATGATACTACATCATTTTACACACCAGCTTGGCAGGAGAAAATCACGAGCGTGAAACCAGCGCTTGTGACACAAATTGCCCGTGAATTTGCACAGAACTCACTCGACACGGGTGGTCGTTCGATGATTATTATGGGTGCGGGTATTAACCACTGGTTTAACAGTGACACCATTTACAGATCCATTTTGAATCTCGTGACATTAACGGCATCCCAAGGTGTTAACGGCGGGGGCTGGGCGCATTATGTGGGACAGGAAAAATGCCGTCCAATTGAGGGCTGGAGCACAATTGCATTTGCAAGGGATTGGCAAGCACCACCACGTCTGCAAAATGCGACATCGTTTTTCTACTTCGCAACGGACCAGTGGAAATACGAAGAAATGGGCGCGGATTTACTGATGTCACCTACTGGAGGAAAAGCGCGTTATGAGCACCCGGCTGACTATAATGTCATGGCAGCAAGGCTCGGCTGGCTACCATCCTACCCACAGTTTAATAAAAACAGTCTTCAATTTGCTGAAGAGGCGGCGAAAGAAGGCAAGACGACAACGGCAGAAATCGTGCAACATACACTTGATCAGATAAAATCGGGCGAAGTTCAGTTTGCAGCAGAAGATCCTGGCGCACCTGAAAACTTCCCACGTTCATTGTTCATATGGCGTTCTAATCTCGTTTCGAGCTCGGCAAAAGGGCAGGAATACTTCATGAAACACCTTTTCGGTGCTTCAGACGGTTTGCTTGCTTCTCCGAACGAAGAGGTGAAGCCGGAAGAAATGGTATGGCGAGAAGAAGTGGAAGGCAAACTCGATTTGCTCGTTGCACTCGATTTCCGCATGACCGCAACGCCGATGTATGCAGACGTTGTGTTACCAGCAGCAACTTGGTATGAGAAAACGGATCTGTCATCGACTGATATGCACCCATTTGTCCATCCGTTTAATCCAGCGGTAGATCCATTATGGGAATCGCGTTCTGACTGGGACATTTACCGTTCTATTGCACAGACATTCTCCGGAATGGCAGAAACACATTTGCCAGGCGTCTACAAAGATTTAGTGACAACGCCGTTAGCGCATGATTCCATCCAAGAAATTGCACAGCCTTATGGAGAAGTGAAGGATTGGAAGAAGGGCGAAGTGGAAGCCATTCCGGGCAAAACGATGCCAGGGATGACGATTGTTGAGCGGGATTATACAAAAATTTACGATAAGTACGTCACATTAGGGCCATTATTGTCCACAGGGAAAGTCGGCGCGCATGGTGTGAGCTTCTCTGTTGCCGAGGAATACGAAATGATGAAGGGCATCAACGGAACGTATTACGATGAAACAATCAAAAATGGATTACCGAAATTGCATACAGCGAAACATGCGGCAGAAGCGATGCTCACATTGTCATCTGCGACGAATGGTCGCGTGTCA
This sequence comes from Sporosarcina sp. FSL K6-1522, assembly GCF_038622445.1. Taxonomy (GTDB): domain Bacteria; phylum Bacillota; class Bacilli; order Bacillales_A; family Planococcaceae; genus Sporosarcina. The sequence continues at coordinate 204,749 of NZ_CP152019.1, read as the reverse complement.
CAACGTGCCTTTGAAGCGGCGGAGCATGATACGGGGGTTGAACTAAAAGACATTTCAGCCGACCGTGCAGCAGAACGCTTTACGTTTGCGGGAATTACTGCCCAACCACGTGAAGTGATTCCGACGCCTGTCTTTAGTGGGTCCAATAAATTAGGCAGACGCTATTCACCGTTTACAACGAATATTGAGCGACTCGTGCCATTTAGAACGTTGACGGGTCGACAACATTTCTATATTGATCATGAATTATTCCTTGATTTTGGTGAAGCGATGCCAGTTTATAAACCGACATTGCCGCCAATGGTCTTTGGTCCGCGTGATAAACAAATCATCGGTGGACAGGATTCGCTTGTTTTACGCTATTTGACGCCGCATGGTAAGTGGAATATTCACTCGACATATCAAGATAATCAGCATATGTTAACGCTATTCCGTGGAGGCCCAACAGTGTGGATTTCCAATGAAGATGCGGAGGAGCATGGCATTGATGATAACCAATGGTTGGAAGTGTATAACCGAAATGGTGTTGTGACGGCAAGAGCTGTTGTCAGTCACCGCATGCCAAAGGGCACGATGTTTATGTATCACGCGCAGGATAAGCATATTCAAGTACCGGGGTCTGAAATTACAGAGGAGCGAGGCGGGAGCCATAATGCGCCGACACGCATTCATATGAAACCGACGCAAATGGTCGGCGGCTATGCGCAGCTCAGTTACGGATTCAACTATTATGGCCCAATCGGAAATCAGCGAGACGTCTATGTAGCCGTCCGCAAGATGAAGGAGGTAAATTGGCTTGAAGATTAAAGCACAAGTTGCAATGGTCATGAATCTCGATAAATGTATCGGCTGTCATACATGTAGTGTCACGTGTAAAACGACATGGACGAACCGCGAAGGTGCCGAGTATATGTGGTTTAACAACGTAGAAACGAAGCCAGGAATCGGTTATCCAAAACGTTGGGAAGATCAGGAACTCTATAAAGGTGGCTGGAAATTACGCAATGGCAAATTGGAGCTGAAATCAGGCTCCAAGCTATCGAAAATTGCCTTAGGTAAAATCTTTTACAACCCAGATATGCCGGAGATGAAAGATTACTATGAGCCTTGGACGTATGATTACGAAAAGTTAACAATGGCTGGCGATAGCGAGCATACACCAGTTGCACGTGCAAAATCGGTCGTATCCGGCGAATACATGGATTTAGAATGGGGTCCAAACTGGGAGGATCAGCTAGCGGGTGCACATATTACAGGTCCAACTGACCCGAATATCGAGAAAATCGAGGAAGAAATTAAATTCAATTTCGAGCAAGCATTTATGATGTATTTGCCAAGACTTTGCGAGCATTGCCTCAACCCAAGTTGTGTAGCGTCTTGTCCATCAGGTGCGATGTATAAGCGTGATGAAGATGGGATTGTCCTTGTTGACCAAGAAGCCTGTCGCGGTTGGCGTTATTGCATGACAGGTTGTCCGTATAAAAAAGTGTACTTTAACTGGAAAACGAACAAGGCAGAGAAATGTACATTCTGCTTCCCGCGGATTGAATCAGGACTGCCAACAGTTTGTTCTGAGACATGTACAGGACGTATCCGCTATTTAGGCGTTCTTCTATATGATGCAGACCGCGTGCTTGAAGCGGCTTCGACACCAGATGAAAAAGACTTGTACAAAGCGCAATGTGATTTGTTCCTTGATCCAAATGATCCGGAAGTCATTGAACAAGCTAGAAAAGATGGTATTTCAGAAGAATGGATTGAGGCAGCCCAAAACTCACCGGTTTACAAACTAGCGATTGAGTACAAGTTGGCCTTCCCGTTACATCCTGAATACCGAACATTGCCGATGGTTTGGTATGTACCGCCACTGAGCCCGATTATGAACTACTTTGAAGGAAAAGATTCCATCAAAAATCCGGATATGATTTTCCCAGCGATTGAAGAGATGCGTATTCCGATTCAATACTTGGCGAACATGTTGACGGCTGGAGATACGGAAACGGTCAAAGGTGCGTTGCAGCGTATGGCGATGATGCGGTCCTTTATGCGAGCAATGTCTTCAGGCAAGGAATTTGATGAATCTCGCCTTGAACGTGTCGGCTTGTCGGCTCATCAAACGAAGCAGATGTATCGACTGTTAGCGATTGCGAAATACGAAGACCGTTTTGTCGTCCCAACTTCTCATAAAGAAGGGCATATGAATATGTATCGTTCACAAGGTTCTGCGGGCTATACGGAGATGGGCGATTATGGTAGGGACACGAACCAGAGCCAATTTAGTTATTCTGTCATGGGGACAGGTGGCAACTGTGATGGGTGTGGACCTGCTACGCCGGCTAAATCAGGCAAGGAAATCTATGAAGAGAATTTCTATGGGGGGATCTGGCGTGATTGATCTGAAGCGATTGTATGAAGAGAAGCATGCATTTGGCTTTTTCGCCTATCAGCTATCGTATCCTGAAAAACTTAGTTTCCACCCGGCGGTTTTGGAAGAGTCATTTGACTCTTCCCACCCGGCCTATGCCTCAGTCAAAACGTATTGGGATGAAATGTATGAGCATAGCCTCGATGACATTCGGGAGATGTATACGTATACATTCGATTTTCAGAAGGAATCGACGCTATTTATGACCTATGTGAAGTATGAGGATGCGAAAGAACGTGGCCAAATGCTGGCGAAATTAAAAGTGCTCTATGAAATGTTCGGGTTGAATATGTCGGATAACGAATTATCCGATTTTCTGCCGCTCATGTGTGAATTCATTTACGCAGCGGAATGGCTAGGAGATCCACGCGCACAGCAAAGTTATTCCATGCTTCTCGCTGTGATGGAGGACGGAAGCTATCATTTAATGAAGGCCTTAGAAAAGTATAATAATCCTTATTATCATCTCATTCGAGGAATGAGGGAAACGTTCAAGTCTTGTATTCGTCAGGAGGAACTTGCCAATGACTAGTCAATTTTTGTGGGTCATTTTCCCTTATATTTGCATGGCAACGTTTATTGTCGGTCATATTTTTAGGTATCGTAGTGACCAATTTGGTTGGACGGCAAAGTCCAGTGAGTTCATTGAGAAAAAGCAATTGATGCTTGGGAGTATTTTATTTCACATTGGGGTGATGCCGGTCATTGCGGGGCATGTTGTCGGTTTAGGTGTGCCGAAGGAGTGGACACGTGCGCTTGGCATTAGCGACCATCTGTATCATATGGGTGCGGTTTGGATTGGTGGTTTTTTCGGCTTCATGACACTTGCAGGTATGGTGATTTTGACGTCACGTCGATTTTTGTTGGCCAACGTTCGTAAATTATCAACAGCATCGGATTTAATCGTGAACTCGTTATTGTTGCTTATCGTTTTTCTTGGGATTTACAGCGTGGTTGCTACGAATGTGGCACAACCTGAATTCGATTATCGAGACTCTATATCTATTTGGTTCCGTTCCCTTCTTATTTTCCGCCCTGAAGCGGGTCTTATGTCGGCTGTTCCAGTGGCCTTTCAATTGCACATACTATCAGGATTCTTGATATTTGCTATGTGGCCTTTCACAAGACTTGTTCATGTATGGAGTGTGCCGTTGAATTATGTAGGCAGAAGCTATATCCTGTATAGAAAGAACCGTACGAATTAACTTAGGAAAAAGGTGCAAAGCCTTTTTCTGTATAAGGAGTATCGATATGACTGGACAGGAAGATTTCGATTTTCAAGAGGAAATTGAGCAGTTGCGTGAGCGTTTTGCCTTTGACTTTGTTGCGATTGCGCTCGTGCAGCCAGCTGAAAGACGTTTTGAGCTGAAGTGGACACATGCAACGGGCAATCGAAGCAACCGTTATCAAAGAATTGTGTTGCAAACAGGTAAAGGTGTTGCGGGTCATGTATTTAAAACAGGTAAGCCCTTTTTGGTAGAAGACACAGACGGTGTGGTGGGGGCAAATGATATGTTCAATTACCCGATTGTAGTGGCGGAAGGGCTAAAAAGCTTTGGGGCAATCCCGCTTTATAAATACAATCGTGTAAAAGGTGTCTTGCTTGTTGGCTATCGGGAAGGCATGAAATTAACGACAGAGGCATTTGGGGAATTTCAACGGGTAATCGGCTCAGAATTTGGTCCATTTTATTGTAAGGAGATGGTGAAAGATTGATGGATATCAAGACGAATCAGTTATCCGAGTTGTTGATGAAGCTATACGACAATGCAGCCGAAGCCATCTTCTTTTTTGATCGGAATGGAAAAGTGATTGCGATGAATGACGCAGCCCAGCTTATTTTGAATGTGGACGTACTCGATCGAATGATGGTGGGAGAGGCCAATGCGATTTGCCTGACGTGTAAAGGGTATACAAATGAACAGGAACTGCAAACCTGTTTATCTTGCTACATGATCAACCCGAAAGAGGATTTTACGTCATTTCAAGTGTACTTAGATACAAAAGGTAAAGGTGTGATTCCGTATGCAGCTAGTTATCAGACGATTGATGCTGAAAACGGGGTTCGTGTGTTCATGCTACGGGATTTGACGAAGCAATATAAAACCCAAGAGTCGCTCAATCAAAAAAGGATGATGAAAAGCGTCATCAAAGCCCAGGAAGATGAGCGAAAACGAATTTCAAGGGAATTGCATGATAGTGTGGCGCAAGAGATGTTGAGTTCGTTGGTAGAACTTCGAGTCTTAAAGTATATGAATATCGATGAGGACGTATTGAAGAAAGTACAACAGACGGAAGGCTCGTTAATGCGGTTGCTAGATGATATTCGTCATCTGTCCGTGGAGCTTCGTCCTGCGACATTAGATGATTTAGGGCTGGAAGCGGCGTTTCGAACACATTTCAAATGGATTGAAAAGAATTATGGGCTCGTTGTCCATTTTGCAGCAGAACTCGAGTCGAAAAGATACGAAGGTGAAATCGAGACAGTCGTCTATCGTATTTGCCAAGAAGCGGTTTTCAATGCGTTGAAATATGCGAGTACGGATGACATTGATGTTCGTCTTTTTGAGGAGCAAGGGATTTTAAAATTGCATGTGACGGATGAAGGAGTTGGCTTCGACTTGAATGCGGTACATCCAAAAGGTACGGGGCTTGGCTTGTACGGCATGAGGGAACGGGCCGAATTGGTTGAGGGACAAATTACGATTGATGCTGAACTGGGAAAAGGTACGGCGATTCGTTTGGAAATTCCAGTGAAGGAGGAGATGGCGCTTGAAAATCATAATCGCGGATGATCACGCAGTGGTTCGAAGCGGCTTCATGCACATTCTGAATTACCAGGATGATATGGAGGTTGTGGCGACTGCGGCTGATGGGTTGGAGGCGTACGATATGGTCGCCAAACATCGTCCGGATCTCTTGTTAATGGATTTGAGCATGCCTCCAGGAGAAAGTGGTCTCATTGCGACAGGGAAAATCAAAGAAGATTTTCCAGAAACGAAAATTCTTATTTTAACGATGCATGACGATGAAGAGTACTTGTTCCATGTGTTGAAAAATGGGGCATCTGGTTATGTGTTGAAAAACTCGCCAGATGAAGAACTACTCATTGCGATTCGTGTTATTTATGAAGGGGGCACGTATATCCACCCGGCGATGGCGACTTCTCTTGTCCGAGAATTTGTAAGAAGAGACGGAGAGGGTGCGGAAACAGATCCTTTCAAGATTTTATCGAAACGTGAAATTGAAGTGTTGCCACTTGTCGCAAAAGGGTATGGCAATAAAGAAATCGCAGAGAAACTCTATATTTCAGTGAAGACGGTCGAAGCGCATAAATCGAAAATTATGGAAAAGTTGCAATTGAAAAGTCGTCCCGAGCTCGTTGAATATGCATTGAGAAAGAAGTTTTTGAACTTTTAGGAGGTGCATCAATCGTGGCGGAAGGAAGTAGGTTTAAGTTTGACCTCCCGGCATTACGCGTGCTTGAAAATGAACATCGGTATTTGGCTTATTTAATGGATGGTTGGCATGCCATTGTATTAGGCTTTGAACGGGATATTTATACGCTTGAGGAAGGTCGAGAAGCGTTGCAAACATTACGTAAGCTGATCATTGAATTCATTGATCCTTTGAAAAATCATACGGAAAAGGAAGAGGAATTTCTATTTCCTTTGTTGTCACTCTACGTAGGGAATGACCAGGGGCCTGTGCATGCGACAGAAGAAGAGCATGAAGAAATCGATGCGTATATCGGTCATTTTTTGCATCATACGCGTGGGGACGTAAGCGAATTGACGATGCAGGATATGAAGGCTGTTGTGAGAGATGCAGGAGAAGCGTTTGAAGTGATTACGGTCCATTTTGTGAAAGAAGAAGCAATCCTTTTTCCAATGGTGAATAACGTCCTGCGAATGGAAGAACAAGATCAGTTGTATGAACAACTGTATACGTCTATCTTGTGAAGGAATATAGGGATTTCCTTAGGGAATCAAAGGGAAGCGCCTAATCGTGTTTTGGCTAGACAATCGATACAATTATCTTAAAGGTTTATTCATCGAATAAAGATAAAACTTTAGAATTGGACTGATTGGGATGATTAGAAAAGCACAATTGCCGTTGCAGACGGCAAACTTAGTAGTCGGATTTATGGTATGGGTTTTGATTTCTTCACTACTGCCTTTTATCATAGAGGATATTTCGATTCCAGCAGAAAAACTAGCCATTGTTACGGCGGTACCGATTGTTTTAGGTTCTATTTTGCGGATTCCATTAGGATATTATGCTAATATATTTGGAGCTAGATTGATTTTTTTAGTCAGTTTTATCTTGCTTCTGTTCCCGGTTTTTTACATAAGTGAAGCGTCGACGTTTACCGATTTAATTATCGGTGGGACGTTCCTTGGGATTGGGGGCGCGGTGTTTTCGGTAGGGGTGACATCACTGCCGAAGTACTATCCGAAAGAAAAGCATGGTTTAGTGAACGGAATTTACGGTATGGGGAACATGGGGACGGCAATTTCAACATTCGCTGCGCCGGTGCTGGCTACGCAAATTGGCTGGTCCATGACGGTTAAGCTTTACCTCATCTTGCTCCTTATTTTTGCAGCATTGAATTTCGTGTTTGGGGATCGTAAAGAAGTTAAAGTAAAAACGCCGATTGTTGAGCAGATTAAAGGCGTTTATAAAAATGAAAAACTATGGTTCTTTTCACTGTTTTACTTCATCACCTTTGGTTCGTTTGTGGCCTTTACAGTTTTTCTACCAAACTTTCTCGTGACTTATTTTGAGTTAGAGAAAGTGGATGCAGGGATGCGGACAGCCGGTTTTATCGCGGTTGCAACCTTTTTGCGTCCGGTCGGTGGGTGGCTGGCAGATAAGTTCCAACCGTTATTTCTACTGATGGGTGTCTTTTTTGGTCTGACGGTTGCGGCTATTATTCTCGCATTCTCACCAACGATTGCCTTGTATACAGTGGGCAGTATGTTAATTGCTACAACGGCGGGGATTGGGAACGGTGTGATCTTTAAGCTTGTGCCGTTCTATTTTAACAAGCAAGCGGGGATTGTGAATGGAATTGTATCGATGATGGGCGGGATTGGTGGATTTTTCCCACCGTTGTTGTTGTCGGTTATTCACTCGATGACAGGTTCCTATTCAATTGGTTTCATGGCCTTTTCACAAGTTGCACTTGTCAGTCTTGTGCTCGTCGTTTGGCTCTATTATATGGATCGGTTGTCGATGTCGGTGGAAGTGTTTAATTCGACAGGGCAGGGTATTCTAGTAACGGATGCTTCAGGTACGATTGAATCGGTGAATCCGGCATTTACGAGGCTGACGGGTTATTCGGAAGAGGAAGTCGTTGGGCGCAACCCGAATATCCTGAGCTCTGGTAAACAGTCGAAAGAGTTCTACACAACGATGTGGAGTCAAATCGGCGAAGAGGGACTATGGCAAGGTCGCATGTGGAATAAAAAGAAAAGCGGGGAAGAATATTTGGAGTTATTGTCCATTAGTGTAGTGAAGGACGATTCTGGAGATGTGACTCGTTACGTAGGAACATTCAGCGATATAACGCCTTCGGGCGGAGAGGGCAGCCGGTTGATATGACCGGAAGCCCTCGCTTTATTTTAACTTAAATCAGTAGGGAGTTTAAACTCCTTACTGATTCAAGTTAAGCCTCCGACGGATGTCACAGATTTTCAGGGGAGCTTTTCGAGCTTGTTCGAAAAAATCTGGACGCAATTATGCTGGGGCGTAATTGATTATAAAAAGCGCAAGGAGTGTTTTCGTGAAAAATCGATATTCAAGACAAATGTTGTTCAAGCCGATTGGGCAAGTGGGGCAGGACAAATTGAGTGCGGCGCATGTTGTCGTAATTGGTTGTGGCGCATTAGGATCAGCCATTTCGGAGACGCTCGTTCGCGCAGGAGTTGGCAAGTTGACGCTTGCTGATCGTGATTATGTTGAACCGACAAATTTACAACGTCAGCAGCTATTTACTGAACAGGATGCGCAAGACGCGATGCCTAAAGTAGTGGCTGCTGAACGCCGTTTAAAGGCGATTCGTTCAGATGTCGATATTGTCACGGTGTTGGACCATGTCGATGGGCCGTTAATGGAAGAAATGACGAAAGATGCACATCTTATTATGGATGCTACGGATAATTTTGAAACGCGCTTATTAATGAATGATATGGCATGGAAAAAAGGAATTCCATGGATTTATGGGGCTTGTGTTGGTAGCTCGGGTACGGTTTTCCCGTTTGTCCCGGGGACGTCCGCTTGTTTTCGTTGTTTGTTGCCTGTATTGCCATCTGTCAACGAGACATGTGATACAGCGGGGATTATTGCGCCTGCTGTTCAGATTACGGCTGCGCACCAAAGTGCGGAAGCATTGAAGTGGCTGACAGGTAATGAAGCTGCGATGCGTAAAAAAGTTCTTCATTTTGACGTGTGGAATAATACGCAGGTAGAGGCAGGGATTTCCCGTATGCGTAACGAACGATGTGAGACTTGTGGAGAAGAGCCTGTGTACCCAGCGTTAACACGTATGGAAGGGACAGGCTATGCGGTGTTATGTGGACGAGATACGGTGCAAATTACGCCGGATGTAGGACGAACATTGACGCTTGCTGATGGAGAAGCGGTTGCGCAACGTTTAGCTGTTCCTTACAAAGTGACACCATTCTTTGTAGAGTTCACTGCGAGCGGCTATCGCTGTATTTTGTTCGGCAATGGTCGTCTGTTAATTCATGGATTGAAGGATATGAAAATAGGCCGCAAGTTGTACCATCAATTTTTCGGCTGAAAATAGGGGTGTTATCTTGTCACATTTACAGGATTCAGATAAAAAGAAGCAGTTGAACTGTTGTGTGCTAACAGTCAGTGATACACGAAACGTGGCGAATGATCGAAGCGGTTTGACGATCAGAACGAAGTTGGAGACAGCTGGGCATGCTATTTTTGAAACATGGATTTGTCAGGATGATAAAGAAGAAATCCAATCGATTGTAGAAGAGTGGTTACGAAATCCCGATGTCCATGCGATTATTACGACAGGTGGAACAGGTATTGGTTTCCGGGACATTACGATTGAAACTGTGACGCCATACTTTACGAAGACACTCGATGGCTTCGGTGAATTGTTCCGCTTTTTAAGTTATACGGAAGATGTTGGCTCAAAGGCCTTACTAAGTCGGGCGACAGCAGGTGTTGTAAACAACAAAGCATTGTTCGCGCTACCGGGATCGGTGAAGGCGGTTGAACTGGCGATGGATAAGTTGATTGTTCCGGAATTGCACCATATTGTGCATGAGCTGACGAAGCATTTGGCCGACTAAGTTCGCCATTTCCACTTCCTGTGGCAACGTCGGCACTAGTATATCCTGTACGTCGGAGGATTGCGGCGAGGTGTTTCATGTAAAACGCACAGACTCATTAAGCGTCTGTGCGTTCGAAATCACCATTTTTGCCGCCAGTTTTACGAAGTAGCATCGTTGGACCGATGATCATTTCCTTACCTGCTGCCTTGCACATATCGTAAATGGTTAGTGCGGCGGCGGAAGCGGCTGTGAGAGCTTCCATTTCCACACCTGTGACGCCTTTTGTTTTGGCTTCCGCTTGGATGAGGACTTCGTAGCGATTAGAGGTCACATCGATAGCCCAGTCAAATCGGATGTCGACACCTGTCAGTGGGATAGGGTGACACATTGGAATGATGGATGACGTGTTTTTTGCTGCCATAATCGCAGCAACTTGTGCAACGGCAAAGACGTCACCTTTTTTATTGGTACCTTCTGTAATTTGAGCGTGAATGGTTTCATTGACGATGATGGAGGATGTTGCGATAGCTGTGCGGATGGTTTCGGCTTTATCAGAAACATCAACCATCTTGGCGCGTCCTTGTTCGTTGAAATGCGTGAGTTCAGACAATGGAGTCATTCCTTTCGTGTAGTATAATGTTAGTATACCAGAAGAGAGAGGGGCATCAGTATGGTAGAAATGAGAAAACCAATTCAGGTAGCGGAAGCTGTCCGACTTGTCATAGCGCATGTACAAGCGCTTGGGACGGAACAAGTTGCACTTGAACATACATATGGAAGAGTTTTGGCGGAACCGATTATCGCTAAGCATGATGTGCCGTCATTTGATCGTTCGCCGTACGATGGCTTTGCCGTACGGGCAGCGGATACGGTAGGAGCATCAGGTGAGAACCGAGTTGCCTTTACCGTTATCGGGGAAATTGGTGCGGGGTATGTGGCAGATCGTGCGATTGGTGAAGGGGAAGCGTATCGCATTATGACGGGCGCACCGATTCCGATGAATGCGGATGCGGTCGTGATGCTGGAGCAAACGGTTGAAGGCACAGATGGCTTTACGTTGCGTAAACCGTTTAGTCCAGGTGAGAACATATCCTTCAAAGGCGAGGATGCGAAAGAAGGCGAGTTGCTTATTGAAGCGGGGACGCTCATTCATCCAGGGACGATTGCCTTGCTTGCGACGTTTGGTTATGCGGAAGTGGCAGTAGCTAAGCGACCGGTTGTGGGGATTCTTTCGACAGGAACGGAATTGCTAGCCGTTTCGGAGCCGCTCGTACCGGGGAAAATTCGTAATTCCAATGGACCGATGATTGCGGCACAGCTTGACCGTATGGGCATTGCGTATCAATCGTATGGTATGCAGGAAGATGATCTAGATGCTTGCGCGGCCATTGTTGAAAAAGCACTCGCGGAGACAGATGTGCTCATTACGACAGGTGGCGTGTCTGTTGGGGATTATGATCATTTACCAGCCATTTATGAGCGATTAGGTGCGAAGGTGTTATTCAACAAGGTGGCGATGCGTCCTGGTAGTGTGACGACGGTTGCGGTGTTAGGCGATAAGTTGTTATTTGGATTATCGGGGAACCCATCGGCTTGCTTTACCGGCTTTGAACTGTTTGCACGTCCGGCTATTCTTGGCATGATGGGTAGCCAAACTCCTTATGTGCCACATATGACAGCTAAGCTTGGGGAAGATATTTTGAAGCCGAATCCGTTTACGCGCTTTATCCGTGCGATTTGGGAAATGACGCCGGAAGGAATTGTTGCGGTGCCAGCTGGTTTCAATAAATCCAATGCGGTATCGTCGATTGCACGTGGCAATTGTTTAATTGTATTGCCAAGTGGAACGCGTGGATATACAACTGGAATGACCGTCGATTTGTTACTACTTGGTGCTGAACAAGGCGTCGGTGAATGGGTGCTATGAAGACGCTCCATATTGTGGGCTTTAAAAATAGTGGAAAGACGACACTTGTTGCAAGATGGGTGCGTTTATTGAAAAAGCATGGGTTATCTGTGGCAGTATTGAAGCACCATGGGCACGGTGGGCAACCGACGATGCCGGACGCTACGACGGATACGATGCAGTTTTTTGACAATGGAGCGGATGTCTCGGTCGTTGCGGGTGGTGGTGCTGTGCAGTTATTGTTAAATGAAGAGCCAGCATTCACTGAATTAAAAGCATTGGCAACTAGCGGGAATCCGCATACTTTACTCATTGAAGGGTATAAAGAACAACAAGGAGAGAAAGTTGTTTTGTTAAGAGATGCGGAAGATTGGGACGCCCTGCAACAATTACAGGGTATTCAATTGGTTGTAGGTTGTCCAGAGGTCGCGACTGCGATGCCGCATATAGGCTCAAGGACAGACGTTGAGAAGCTAGATCACTGGCTACTGAACTGGATAGAGGAGATTAACGATGAAACCATTTGAAATTGTAGAAACACCGATTGACACACAAAAATATACAGATTATGTCCTTCATGCGGGTGCAGGTGCTGTGACCGTATTTACCGGTCATGTACGAGAATGGACGCATGGTGTTCGCACATTGTATTTGGCGTACGAGGCGTACGTGCCAATGGCGGAGAAAAAATTAGCTGAAATTGGTGCGGAAATGGAAGCGAAATGGCCAGGTGTCAAAGTAGCAATTGCCCATCGAATTGGCGAGATGCATATTTCGGATATTGCTGTCGTGATCGCAGTCTCATCACCACATCGCAAAGCGGCATACGAAGCGAATGAATACGCCATTGAGCGCATTAAAGAAGTCGTACCTATTTGGAAAAAAGAAATATGGGAAGACGGCGAAGAGTGGATAGGCGGACAGAGAAAATATCCTGAGGGAGGTGGGCAGCAGTGATTACAGTGCATTATTTTGCAAGGCTGCGTGAACTGGCGGGCAAGGCGGAGGAAACAATTGATCAAAAGTCGATGACAGTGAGTGAGTTATTGGACTGGGCAGAGGAGACGTATCCTGGTTTTGGTAAAGATACCGTACACGTCGCAGTCAATGAAGAATATGCCTTGAAAGAGGATGTCATTCAGTCTGGCGACGTCTGTGCATTCATTCCACCGGTAAGCGGCGGATGAAGACAGTCGGTATTATCCTTGCAGGCGGGGAATCGCGTCGATTTGGTTCCCCGAAAGCATTTGCAAAGCTAGGGAATCGCTATTTTTACGAAGTTGTTAAAGAGGCGCTCGCTAGTCATTGTGATGAAGTAGTAGTTGTGACAAGACAAGAGCTTGTCGCGCGTTTTCCTGTAGGTGTGAATGTTATAATGGATGGAGTAAAGTATGCAGGACGCGGTCCGCTTGCAGGGATCCTGTCGGGGATGGAGTCCGTGGAAGCGGACCGCTATGTGGTTTTACCATGCGATATGCCATTTGTTGATGGTGAAGTCATCGGCGAGTTACTTGCGCGACATGAACAGGCTGTAACGGCGGTTGTTGTAGAGGGGCGGCATCATCCGCTCGTTTCGGTTTGGGACGCAGATGTCATGCAAGTGCTGCGTGAAGCGTTGGACAGCGACCAACTGCGTGTCATGGCGGTGTTGTCAACGAGTGGCGTGACATGGATTGAGGGGTATGTATTGACGGAAAATGAAAAGCAGGTATTTGCGAATGTGAATACGCCTGAGGTATTGGAAAGGGGCTGAAGAGATGGAAGCAATTATAGATAAGCTCGGTCGTCCGATTCGGGATTTACGCATATCAGTGACGGACCGCTGTAACTTCAGATGTTCCTACTGTATGCCTAAAGAAATTTTCGGTGATGATTATGTATTTTTACCGAAAAATGAATTGTTGTCGTTTGAAGAACTTGAACGATTTGCACGGTTGTTTGCGTCACTAGGCGTGAAAAAACTGCGCTTAACGGGTGGCGAACCGCTAATGCGACGCGATCTCCCCGAGTTGGTAGAGAAGTTGATGAAGATTGAAGGGATTGAGGACATTGGGCTGACGACGAACGGCGTGCTATTGAAGCAATATACACAACCGTTATATGACGCGGGTCTTCGTCGTTTAAATATGAGTCTGGATGCACTCGACCCAGAAATTTTTGGTGTGTTGAATGGCCGAGGCATTAAGCCTGATTTGATTTTGTCGAATATTGATTATGCCAAAAAAATTGGCTTCGATATTAAAGTGAATATGGTCGTGCAGAAGGGTGTCAATGAAAGTGAAATTCTTCCGATGGCCGCTTATTTCAAAGAGCGAGGCATTACACTACGCTTCATTGAATTTATGGATGTCGGCAATGACAATGGCTGGAGCTTTAAAAAAGTCGTAACGAAAAAGGAAATTTATGATCGGTTACGTGCTGTTTATGACATGGAGCCCGCTGAACAGGATTATTATGGTGAAGTGGCCAAGCGTTATCGGTACTTGGATAACGGGGCACAAGTAGGCTTTATTACATCGGTTTCGGAATCGTTCTGTTCGACGTGTACACGCGCAAGACTGTCATCGGATGGGAAATTATATACTTGTTTGTTTGCATCAGAAGGTTTTGATCTACGCGAATTAATCCGTAGTGGGTTGACGGATGCAGAGCTGCTGGAGAAAATTACGGCTGTGTGGGCTCGCCGCGCGGATCGCTATTCGGATGAACGAACAGAGCAAACGGCAAAGAATCGCAAGAAAATTGGCATGAGTTATATAGGTGGATGAAGCGCTACTGCGGTAGCGCTTTTTTTTGTGCTTAGAAAATTATGTTTGACAATCTAAATTATCAGTTTTATAATCACTGTATGTTCATTATGCGAATAGTTATGTTCGTATTGTGAACGAATGAGAAGTGGGTCACTTATGAATAATTCTTTATTTAATAGATGAACTTTGATGGACATCCATCTTGTCGTGGAGGTGATTCGTGATTAATCGGGAAAAATTATTGGAGACTAGGCAAGAATCTGATGCATTTGGGGTACTCGAAGTACCGAATGACGCCTTATACGGTATTCAGACATCGCGGTCGATACAAAACCTTTCTTTCTCAGGACGCATGTTAAAGCAATATCCGGGGTATATAAAATCCCTTGCTACGGTAAAGAAAGCAGCGGCTCTTGCAAATTGTGAAGCCGGAGTGATAGACCATTCTATTGCTGATGCCATTATCCACGCATGTGACGAGTTGCTAATGGGGAAGGACCATGAACACTTTCTCATAGACGTTCTTCACGGCGGGGGCGGGATTGCCACGAATATGAATGTAAATGAAGTAATTGCTAATCGTGCAAACGAATGGCTGAAAAGTGTCGTTGGGAGCAATTATCCAGTACATCCGACAGATCATGTTAATGCATCACAATCTACTTCGGATGTCTGTCATACAGCAATGAGACTAGCCATTATTCAGTACTATTCAATGTTAGAAATCGTTTTAATAGAATTAGAAAATACAATGAGTGCCAAGGCGCAACAATTTATGGATGTGCCAACGATCTCAAGAACATGTATGCAAGATGGTATGCGGATACAACTAGGGGAAACATTTGGCGGTTATGCGGCAGTTGTGAAAAGGCGGCACGAATCGTTAAGGCAAGCAATACTAGACATTTCGTCTATTAATCTTGGTGGAACAGTTATTGGATCAGGAGTAGGCGCTCCGCTACATTATCGACAGATTGTTGTGGAGAAGTTATGTGAGATTAGTGGGGTTGCATTACACAAGCGTGAAAATCTATTCGATGCCGCCCAAAACCTTGATGATCTCGGGAATATTTCTAAACAGCTCTCTTTGCTTGCTTCTAGCTTGATTAAAATTGCTAAAGATTTGCGGCTATTAGCTTCTGGACCAGAGGCAGGACTTTCAGAGATTTATCTGCCGGAGGTTCAGGCGGGGTCTTCATTTTTCCCTGGAAAGATTAATCCCGTGATACCCGAGACGCTGATTCAAAGTTGTTTCCAAGTTTTGGGGTGCGATCGAGTTGTTCAGGCGGCTTTAGAGCATGGGGAACTGGATTTAAATATTTATGAAGGTGCTGCGGGCATAAATATTTTAGACGCAATGATGATGTTGGAGAAGTCACTCTCTTTGTTTACTGCTAAATGTTTTAGTGGGATAGAGGCGAATGTGGAAAGATGCGAAGTATTGGCGAATGGTTTTATCCCAATTGTTGTGGAATTGAAAGAGAAATATGGTTACTCTTCTGTTTCGAAATGGGTCAAAGAAAAGAGTAAGGAAGAAATAAAAGCGATTTATAAAAATGGAGGCGCGTACATTGACGAATCATGAAGCGAAAGTATTTGAGGGCATTGAGCAACCGAAGTTGGAATGGGCAAAAGAATGGTTGAAAACGACGAAAAAATTGTACATCGGCGGCGAATGGGTGACGAGTTCAAGTGATGAAATCATTGAGTCGATTAACCCAGCAAATGGAGAAGTAATTGGAAGCATTGTTTCAGGAACAGAAGAAGATGTAGACAAAGCAGTTGCAGCTGCTCGACAGGCATTCGACCATGGCGAGTGGAGAACAATCACACGCAAAGAGCGTGCGAAGAAATTGCGTCAAATTAGTGCATTGATTAAAGAGCATCAAGCGGAATTGGCGACGCTAGAAGCGCTTGATAACGGGAAGTTGTATACGGAAGCGTATAACGATGACGTACAAGAAGCTTCGGACTTGTTTGAGTACTATGCAGGTTGGACGGATAAATACTATGGTGAAAATAACCCAGTTGAAGGGAACTTTTTAAGTGTTACAACGAGAGATCCAATCGGTGTATGTGGACAAATCGTACCTTTTAATTTCCCGATTCAAATGGCTGCATTGAAGCTATCTCCAGCGCTAGCGATGGGGAATACAATCGTGCTAAAACCATCTAGTACAACATCATTTTCGGCGATTCGTTTGTTTGAAATTATTGACGAAGCGAATATTCTTCCTCCAGGTGTGCTGAACTTGATTCTTGCGAAAGGGTCAGTTGGTTCTTACATTAGCCGTCACATGGATGTCGATAAAATCTCATTCACAGGCAGCACGCAAGTAGGGAAAAAACTTGTCCATGATTCAGCAGATTCGAACTTGAAACCTGTCACACTTGAATTGGGTGGAAAATCACCGAATATTATTTTCGCAGATACACCGAATTTAGACGGCGCAATTGAGCGTTCATTCTACGGCCTCTTTACACACAAAGGGGAAAAATGTTCTGCACCTACACGTTTGATCGTTCAACGTGACGTGTATGACGAAGTTGTCGAAAAAATTGCCGTGTACGCGAATGACTATACATGTGGCGATCCGTTTGATCCGTCAAGCGATCAGGGAGCGCAAGTTTCTCAATCTCATATGGAAAGCATCTTAGGCTATATTGAGAGCGGAAAAGAACAAGGGGCACGCCTAGTCGCAGGTGGAGAACG
The DNA here is from genome assembly GCF_038622445.1 of Sporosarcina sp. FSL K6-1522. Lineage (GTDB taxonomy): Bacteria > Bacillota > Bacilli > Bacillales_A > Planococcaceae > Sporosarcina. The sequence continues at coordinate 187,633 of NZ_CP152019.1, read as the reverse complement.
CGATACAACAGGCGACAATGCAAAAGGTTGTTTTGTACGTCCAACAATCTTCGCTGACGTGGACAACAAAATGACAATCGCTCAAGAAGAAATCTTTGGACCTGTCCTCTGTATCATTCCTTTCGACACAGAAGAAGAGGCAGTAGCTATTGCGAACGATACGATCTACGGCCTAGGCGCGGGGCTTTGGACGAATGACGTTTCAAGAGCACATCGCGTAGCGAATCAGCTTGAAGCAGGTATGATCTTCGTTAACAAATATGGTTGCTATGACTTTGCTAGCCCATTCAGCGGCGTGAAACAAAGTGGATGGGGTCAAGAGTACGCGATCCATTCATTACAAGCATTTACAAAATCTAAAGCAATTTGGTTTGCTTACTAATCCAGTAGAGAAAAGGGGCCTCCCGGTGAAAATAACAGCTGCAGTCATGTCCGAAGTGGGCAAACCGCTGACAATCCAACAGATTGACTTAGCGGAACCAAAAGCAAATGAAGTACTCGTCAAGATTAAAGCGACTGGTGTTTGTCATAGTGACTTAAACGCATTAGAAGACGCAACAACACCGACACCTACAGTTCTTGGACACGAAGGTGCGGGGGTGGTCGAAGCAGTTGGACCGAATGTGACGTGTGTTAAACCAGGCGATAAAGTAGCTCTTAGTTGGGTTCCTTACTGTGGCACATGCGAGTTTTGTGTAACAGGAGCTGTTCACCTATGTGAGTCGGCTTTCGGACCAATGTTTGATGGGACACTATTAGACGGTACAACACGTATGAGCCAAGACGGAGAAACGATTTACCACAGCTCTTTACTATCAACATTTGCAGAGTATGCGGTTGTACCTGAAATGTCTTGTGTTAAAATTCCGGATGAAATGCCACTTGCGCAAGCTTCACTCATTGGGTGCGGTGTAGCGACGGGGTATAGTGCAGCTGTCAATGCCGCGGGTGTTACACCAGGCTCGACGGTAGCTGTCTTTGGAATCGGTGGCGTAGGTGTCAACGCAATCCAAGGCGCGCGCATCGCGGGCGCGTCAAAAATCATTGCGTGCGACGTTAAAGCAGAAAACCTTGAAATCGCGAAGAAATTTGGTGCCACGCATACGATTAATGTGGCAGAAGAAAATGCAGAAGAAGTGCTATGTTCTCTTACTGGCGGCTTTGGTGTCCAATTTGCTATCGACTGTTCGGGAAATACAAGAGCGACTGAAAGTGCTTGGAAAGGCACAAGAAAAGGCGGTACGGTTGTAGTTGTAGGTGCTTTCAATCCTGAAAAAACGATTAACTTACCAGCGGGTGGTTTCCACCGTTTAGGAAAAGTATTGAAGGGCAGCTTCTACGGAGATGCACAGCCATTCCGTGATTTCCCGATTATTGCAAACCTCTACTTGAACGGCAAATACAATCTAGATGATCTTGTACTTGAGCGCATTCCGCTTGAAGACATTAACAAAGCTTTCGATGGTTTCCATGATAGCTGCTGTGTCAATGTCGGCAGATCCGTCGTTGAATTTGACTAATTAAAAATAAGAACAGATTGCTAGCATTGGCAGTCTGTTCTTGTTTTTTAGTTTGGGGAATCCTACGCCTGTTGATTTAACAAAAAATAACTAAATCACACACTAGGCACTTTGCATATAATTGCTTTTGGAGCGCTTTTGTATAGAACAATTTCTATGCGATTATCGAGGTGTTTCTATATGTAGGGATGCGACTCCATCACATCCCTACATATTTTTCACAATAATCGTCTGGTGGTTGTTCATCCATCGCGCTCCAAAATACCAAGTATATAAAGTGCAAATCCTTTTGGAAAAGAAAGAATTGTCTGCACTTTACGTAGAGTGGCGGCCAAATATACAATTTTGGCCGCTGAAACCTTTGTAATGGTTTTTTCTACTAGGTTTCTATATTAAGAAGCCTAAGCCTAGCTACTAGTAAAGAAGGAACGCCTTGTTCAAAGGGAAAGAGTGCTTCGGGCACTACACTCTTTAAAGAAAGTCCTCTCCTCTTTTCTTTCCAAGCAACCGTATTTTTCACTTAACGATTGGAGGGACGCGACAAGTACTGATTCGAAGCAGCATTATGAAAACGAGTATTTCTAGAAATACTTGCCCTTTGAACAGGAGGAATTGATTCCTCCCCTAAAGCTATCGTGAATCATCTACCGAAAGCCGGCCGGAAATCGTTCAGTGAAATAAAGATATAAAGTGTTTCTCATCAATGTTTTATGCAAGTAAATGGTTAATCAACACGCGTGGAAAATCCTAAATTAAATGCGTTTTTCTAAACTGTGAGGGAGAGGTTTTCATTTTCGAAGAAAAAATACGGCTAAAGTAAAACCCATTCGAATAGCCACATTGAATCGCAATGTCCTCAATCATGTCATCGGTCTCCAATAGTAATATTCGTGCATGTCGCAGTTTGAGAGATGTCACATAGTCTTGAGGGTTCATCCCGACACTACTGCGAAACCTTCTTGAAAATTGAACGGGGCTAAGTCCTAATGAAGAGGCCAAAGATTTGATATTAATGTTTGTTAACGCATTTTTCGTAATAAATTCTAAGGCTTCAACGATGAGTAAATCATTGATTTTTGTATCATCTATCTCTACTTCGGTATTTTCAATCGCAAAAATTTGAAAGAAGTCATTTAGTATATAAACCTTTTGGTCGTTGGCGGAAGTGGTTTCGTTAAACGCAAGTCGTTCCAAGATTTTATAGTTTGAGTGTAAGCGATGCTCGTCTTGTAGCTGTATTTTACCTGTATACATAGCCGTATTTTCGGATGAAAGAAATTCGAATTGGAAAAAATGAAACTTTAATTGTTTTTTCACCTTTCTTCTCATGGGCATATTCGGAGGACATATGACAAAATCACCGAATGTGGCAACTCCTTGCTCATGTGGAAAAGCATATTCCATTTCACCTTCATTAATACAAAAAACGCTCCAATTTGGATAGGTATCCTCAGGCAACAGGAAGTGAGAAATCGGGTTCCAATACGAGTGTTGCTGTATTTTTGCTATTGTAATCGTGTGCATAAGCAACTCCTCTGATCAGACTTTTTGAAATAAAGTATATATTTATGATAAATCTCTGCATGTTCATTGTAAAGAGTTATCTATATAATCTAATCATTAGATATGTAAGCGCGTTCACTATAAATGATTGGAATGATAATGATGAAAATAACAGCGATTGAGACAAAACAGTACTTACTACCACTAGACCCTCCTTTTAAAGCGGCTTGGGATCCAGCACCTCGTAAGAAGTTTGCGAGTACATTGGTTTATGTACATACGGATGCAGGTATAACGGGTGTTGGATCTGGCGATTTAATGATGGGCCTTAGCGGTCACGAGCATTTATTCATCGGGCAAGACCCATTTGCAATTGAAAGGCATTCACAAATTATCGATAATATCGATTTTCATTATGGCAGATGCTGGCCACTAGACCTTGCTTTGTGGGATTTGATGGGGAAAGCGGCTGGCGTGCCAACATACAAATTGTTGGGTGGTAAAAAAGATAAAATTTTAGCTTATGCATCTACAGGAGAAATTGTGACACCGGAAGAAAGAGCCGATCGAGCTGAGAAATTTGTCGAACAAGGTTTTAAAGCGATGAAAATTCGTTTCCACCACGCAGATGTACGAGACGATATTAAAGTCGTAGAAGAAGTTAGAAAACGTGTTGGCGATAAATTAGAAATCATGGTAGATGCCAATCAAGGCTGGAAAATGCCTTGGGATGTTGAACGCACATGGGATTTAAAGAAAGCGATTGGCGTTGCAAGAGAGCTCGAGCAATTGGACGTATTTTGGCTAGAAGAACCGCTTCCTTCACATCAATTTAGAGACATGGCTAAACTAAGAGATCGTGTCGATATTCGCATTGCTGGTGGCGAAATGAATCGAAACGCGCATGATTTTAGGGAAATGAATCGAATTAATGCGTTGGATGTTTACCAACCAGACGTGGCATTATCAGGTGGAATCACGCAAGTGAAGAAAATTGCGGAAATGGTTCAGGCGGAAGGCGCATGGTTTAGCCCGCATACATGGACGAATGGGATTGGTTTATTGGCTAACTTACACCTTGCAGCAGCGATTAGTAATTGTCCGTATTTAGAATTCCCTTACGATCCACCAGCTTGGTCAAACGAGCGTAGAGATTATGTCCAAAAAGATAAATTGATGACAGATGAAAATGGCTATTTAGTCATCTCGAATAAACCTGGATTAGGTATAGAGTTAGATGAAGAAGCGTTGAAGAAATATGAAGTGAATCATTTTTATGTCGGTGAATAATGTGATTCACGCCTATTGAAAGGATGAAAGTAAATGATTTCAGCACAAGCATTAATCGATGGTGACTATATTCAGCACAAGGATCGGCAGACAGTACCCGTTATTAATCCTGCAACGAATGAAACAGTAGGTGAAGTCCCAGCATTAGATAAAGCAGATGTGGATCATGCGGTTTCGGCTGCAACAACAGCTTTTAAAACGTGGAAGAAAACACCGGCAAGTGAAAGAGCTCGCTTGGTGAAGCAACTACTAAGCTTGATGCAGGAAGAGCAGAGCCTAGAGACGATTGGGAAAGCCATCACGCTAGAAATGGGGAAAGGCCATTCCTCGGCTAAATCAGAAGTGTTTTATGCTGCTGAATTAGGGGAGTACCAAACCGAATGGGCAAGACGGATTGAAGGCGATATTGTAGAAAGTGACAATACCAATGAAAAAATCCTGTCAATCAGAGAACCATTAGGCGTAATTGGTATTATTGTACCTTGGAATTTCCCGATTTATGTATTGATTCGAAAAGTTGTTCCCGCGTTAATTGCAGGGAATACGGTCGTCATTAAGCCAAGTAGTAAATCACCATTATCTGCGCTGGAACTAGCAAAACTAATTGCTAATACGGATATTCCAAAAGGTGTTATTAATGTAATTACCGGTGAAGACAGCGTTGTGGGTGAAGCATTAACCTCTTCGGAAAAAATCAATATGATCACGTTTACAGGCAGTACGGCTGTAGGAAAAAGAATTATGGAGAAATGTGCGCAAAATATGATAAAAGTCTCTTTGGAATTAGGCGGGAAAGCGCCGGCAGTTGTGATGGAGGATGCGGATATCGAACTAGCGGTTCAAGCTGTAACAGGTGGACGTTTGGCAAACTCAGGTCAAGTCTGCAACAACACGGAAAGAGTCTACGTGCAGAAGTCGATAAAAGAGCAGTTTGTCAAGCGACTAGTGGAGGAGTTCTCCCGCATTGAGTATGGCGATGGGTTGGAAAATCCTGATGTTGCGATGACTTGTTTAGTGAGTTCGAATGACGCAAAAAGAGTCCATGCAATGGTCGAAGAAGCGGTTTCTGAAGGGGCTACGGTTTTATGTGGTGGGAAATTAGTATCGGAAGACAGTAGTTTTTATCCACCAACGTTACTCGATACATGTACACAAGACATGAAAATCATTCATGAAGAAGTGTTTGGTCCTGTTTTACCGATTGTGGAGTTCGATACGCTGGAAGAAGTTATTGAATTGGTAAATGACTCGGAGTATGGGCTGACATCCAATGTCTATTCAAATAATTATCGTTACATCATGGAGCTAACAGCTAATATTGACAGCGGAGAAATCTATGTGAACAGACAACAAGGTGAAGCTTACCAAGGCTATCATTCAGGATGGAAAAAATCTGGAATAGGCGGAGACGATGGTAAACACGGTTTCTATGAGTTTACGCAGGTTAAAACGGTTTACTTAAAATATTAACTTGTTTCAGTGCGAATCCGTCCCTAAGAGAAATGGAACGTAATTTCACTTAGGGACGGACTGGATGTTGAGCATCTACTCATTCAGCCAGGTTCAATGACTGGTTGAATTGTGTGTAATTGGCGAATAATGTCGCATTACGGAGCGGCAGGGAGAGGTGGAAATGTATCTCCAGGTGGCACGGAAACTCTGGCAGACGTACAGATTTTTTTAGAGGAGCTTTTTATAAAGGAACGAAATGACCCAAGGGGCTGGTATTCGAAGCTTAGAAGACAGTAGGCTTGGGAAAATCTGTGCACAATTAATCTACTTCCCTCTAATCTATTTAAAAAGGAATGACAGAACATGCAAACGACATTTGAGTTTGGGCTAAAGACAAAGATCATTTGTGGAGAAGGTAAATACCAGGAACTTGGACAACTAGTTCCCCATTTAACAGGGGGACATAAAGCTGTCATTATAACCGATAAAGGGGTTATAGCTGTAGGTCTAGTGGCATTGGTGGAAAAAGCGCTCGACGACAGTAACATTGACTATAGGGTATTTAGTGACTTAGAGAGCGATCCATCTGTGACATCCATTGATGCTGCAGCACAAGTCATCAGAGAATTTCAAGCGGATTGTGTTATTGGCATCGGCGGTGGCTCTGCAATGGATGTCGCCAAAATGGCTTCACTCGTTGCAGAAGGAAACGAATCTGCCTCACATTATGAATTAATGGCTAATCCTTTTCCGAAGAAAAGCATTACATCGATTATGATTCCGACGACTTCAGGGACAGGTGCTGAAGTGACGAGCACAGTTGTTTTCTCCAATGCCGACAAACGTAAAATGTGGGGATGGGACGAACAAATGGCGCCAGATGTCGCAATTTTAGATCCATTATTTACGGCTGGTTTGCCGCCCCATTTGACTGCTGCCACGACGTTGGATGCATTAATTCATGCGATCGAAGCTTGTACGGGGACAAGGTCAAATCCGATGATTGAAGCATACGCCCTCAAATCAATCGAATTGATCAGTCACAATTTAGAGCATGTACTACAGAACCCAAAGGACCTTGGAGGCAGAGCCGCATTAGCATTAGGGGCAATGTTGGCAGGTGGAGCCATCGAAAATGGTGGCACTGGGATAGCGCATTGTATAGGGCATGCAATTGGAACAATTGGGCGAGTGCATCATGGGAGAGCAGTGACAATCGCGATGAATGTGGCTTATCGATGGAATGTAGAAAGTGACATTTCGATGTTTGCGAAGGTTGCGCGAGCAATGGGGGTAGATGCTGAAGGACGTAGTGAATCTGAACTTGCCTATGCAGGTGCAGATCGATATCTAGAACTCGTTCGTGGAAGTGGTCTCAATTTATCATTAAAAGAAGACGGTTTGAGCTTAAACCATTTGAATCTCTTAGTAGAAACGATGTTGTCAGGAGAGAATCAACCGATGCGGACTAATAACTGTCGTTTGGCATCTGAGGATGAGTTAAGGACTTTTGCAAAAGAATTATTGTCTGAATAAATTTATTCTTTCATCAGGGGAAATGAGGGAAACTATGAAAAACTTACGGCATGGTGTTTTTTGGCCACCATTCTTATTAGTGTTAGCGGCGGGAATTGTCAGCTTTACAAATAAGGATGCCTTTATTAGTATAACGACAAAGGCAAATGATTGGTTATTAATCAATTTAGGTGGACTGTTTAGTCTGAGTGGTTTGTTGCTATTGATCACGGTTGTTGTTGTGTATTTTTCGCCTTTAGGCAAAGTAAAATTAGGCGGGAAAGATGCAAAACCAATGTTAACGCTTCCAAACTGGATTGCCATCGCACTGACTACGACAGTTGCAGCGGGTGTCACGTTTTGGGGAATAGTGGAACCAATTTATCATTACTTAACGCCACCAGAATCGATGAATATCACACCGGGATCGCATGAGGCAATTATCTATTCGATGTCCACGATGTATTTACATTGGACGATTACGCCATATGCCATCTATTGTGTACCAGCTTTAATGTTTGCGTTCGCTTATTATAATATGAAGAAATCCTTTAGTCTAAGCTCAACAATGGCGCCACTCTTTGGTACGAAAATAGAAGGGCGCTGGGGGCAAGTGATTGATGCGGTGTGTTTATATACATTAGCATTAGGGATGGCTGCTGCAATGGGGACTACCGTCATTAACCTTGGTGGCGGTGTGAATTATCTTAGCGGTATTGCAAGTGCTCCGGCATTGTGGGCGGTAATTACGGTCGTATTGATGACGACGTTTATCATCTCAGCTGCAAGTGGATTAATGAACGGTATCCGAATCTTATCGGATATTAATATGAAAGTCTATATTGTCATTATCCTGTTTATTTTCATCGTTGGTCCAAGTAGTTTCATCATCAATTTGGGTGTTGAGTCTTATGGGAATTACATCACGAACTTTTTTGAGAAGAGTTTGTTCACGGGCGCTGCATCTGGTGACCAATGGCCACAATGGTGGACGGTTTTCTATTGGGCAAACTGGTTTGCGTGGGCAGCGATTACGGCGTTGTTCTTAGGAAGAATCGCTTATGGTTATTCAGTTCGAACGTTTATTGTCGTGAACTTCGCAATTCCATCATTGTTTGGTGGATTATGGATGACGATCTTTGGAGGCACGACGATTCATCGACTCATTACGGATACAAAAATTGCGGATATTTTTACGACAGAAGGTCCAGAAACGGCTTTATATGCAATCTTGGCAGATGTTCCTTTATCGGCAGTTGTCATTCCGTTTTATTTATTCATCGTCTTCCTGTCGTTTGTAACAGCGGCCGATTCGAATATATCCGCGATGGGTGGCATTAGTTCATCTGGCATTACACCGGATAGCCCGGAACCAAGCATTGTTATAAAAGTGACATGGGGTGTGGCAATCGCAGTCATCGCGTGGATGATGATCAGTTTTGCCAAAATAGATGGCATTAAAATGTTGTCTAATTTGGGTGGCTTGCCTGCAATGATCCTATGTGTACTGATTGCTATCTCCTTGCTAAAAGTGGCATCTAACCCGAGGAAATATGATAAAACGGATCAGTAATTTATTTTTATCGAATGAACCATCTACTTCACATGAGTAGATGGTTTTTCGTATGAAAGATGTGATTGTAGATGAACTGCTATTCGTCAGAATTATGTTAAACTACTGTTAACTTGATTCAGCAGAAGTCCCCCATTTCTCCTTAGTGGTGGAGTGAATGCTAAATATACATTCATTCAGTGAGGGTTCGAATCCTGGCTGAATCAAGTTAAAGCCTCCGGCGGATGTCACAGATTTCCAAAGGAGCTTAAGAAGGCGGTCTAAGTGTGCGACGTCCTGAAGGGAGGTGCCTTAATTTCTGCAAGAACACAGAAATATGGCAAATCGAACCCTTCGTAGTTCGATTCGCAACGACCGCATAGCCCACGACCTGTGGGTACAAGCTTGAAAAAAATCTGGACGCAATTACGCCGAGGCGTAATTGATTTAGAGATTAAGGGGGAATCTGAATGAAGCCAAGAATCTTCATTACAAGGATACTAGATGAGCAAGTGGTGAAGCCATTGCAAGAGCGATTTGATGTGCGGATGTGGGAATCGACGGACGTGAAGGTGCCACGCGAGGTTTTATTGGAAGAGGTGGCGGAAGCGGATGCGCTGTGGTGCGTGACGGCGGATTCGATTGACAGCGAGGTGTTTGCGGCGGCACCGAAGCTGAAGATTGTGGCAAATATGGCGGTTGGCTATAACAATATTGACCTTGAAGCCGCCAAGGAGCGAGGCGTGATTGTGACGAATACGCCTGGTGTGTTGACGGAGACGACTGCGGATCTGGCGTTTGGTTTGTTGCTGGCAACGGCGCGTCGCATGATGGAGGCGGAAAATGATGTGCGGACAGGCAATTGGACGTCATGGGCGCCGATGGGTTATACGGGTATGGATGTAGGGGGCGCCACGCTCGGAATTGTAGGGATGGGACGGATTGGTGAAGCGGTTGCGCGCCGGGCGAAAGGCTTTAATATGCGCGTGTTATATCATAACCGTAGTCGAAAAATGGATGCGGAAGTCGAGCATGGGTTTGAGTACGTGGAATTGGACACACTTTTGAAGGAAGTGGATTTTGTCCTGATTCTTACACCGTATACGCCGGAAACGGTAGGGTTAATCGGTGAACGAGAACTTGGATTGATGAAAAAAACAGCGGTGCTTATTAATGTCGCACGTGGTGGCATTGTCGATGAAGTAGCACTTTACAATGCATTGCAAGCTGGCGACATTTGGGCCGCAGGTTTGGACGTTTTTGAAACGGAACCTGTGCCACTCGACCATCCACTTTTGACATTGCCGAATGTAACAGTCCTACCGCATATCGGAAGTGCGAGTGTGAAGGCGCGTCTTGGGATGATGACGTTGAATGCGCAAGCGATTACTGCGGTGTTGGAAGGGCGAGAGCCTGAAAATCGAGTGGTTTAAGGAGTGGAAAATCAAAAAACGGAAGACACCTCATACAAGTTGGAGTCCTCCGTTTTTTAATTAGTTAAAAATATTAATCGTCGTAATAATAATTGGCATAGCGAACACATCAATGAGGAACGCACCAACAATCGGGACAATCAAAAATGCTTTTCTCGAAGGACCGAAACGTTCTGTAACAGCAGCCATATTAGCCATAGCATTCGGTGTCGCCCCTAAGCCGTGCCCCGTGAAGCCTGCAACCATAATCGCAGCATCGTAGTCTTTTCCGAGTAAACGGAACAAGACAAAAATACTGAAGAGAACAATGAACACCACTTGGATGAACACGATAACGAGGAGTGGTAATGCCAAGCCAGCTACTTCCCACAGCTTAATGCTCATCAGTGCCATGGATAGGAAAATACCGAGCGTAACGTCACCAATTAGGCTAATGCTTTTCATATCGACTAGGTTTGGATTGATGCGATCAACCATATTCCGAACGAGTACGGCAACGAACATCGCGCCTACGTAACCAGGAAGAACGAAGCCTGTTGCAGCTGAAAATAGTTCGCCTAAATAGGTACCGAGCGCCATACAAAATGTGATCAATAACGTTTGGATGAAGAATGAATCGGTTTGAATTGCCTTTTCAGTTTCTTCAAAATGTCCCCCAATCCCATCATCTTTTTCCGTTGGCTTAAGATTATGTTTCGAAATGAGGTATTTGACAGTCGGGCCACCAACAAGACCGCCTGCGACAAGCCCGAATGTCGCGGCTGCGACTCCGATAGATAGGGCTGAATGGATGCCGAGGTCTTCAAGCGTTTGACCGAATGCAGTCGCGGCACCGTGACCACCTTCCATAGAGACGGCGCCCGCCATCATGCCGATTAACGGATGCAAATCAAACAAATAAGCCATCGATACGCCAATTGCGTTTTGCGCAAGCGCTAAAAATCCACAAGCTAGCCAATAGATTACGAGCAGTTTACCGCCGAGTCTAATCAGTTTAAAACTAGCACCCAAGCCGATTGTCGTAAAGAATGTGAGCATGAATAGGCTTTGTAGTGATGTATCCAGTGTGATTTCTAGCCATCCTAGTGACTTGAAAATGGTCGCGAAAATCGCGAATAACAAGCCGCCAACGACAGGTGCGGGAATGCAGAATTTACGTAAGAAACCGACCTTCTTTATTAAAAACATCCCTAATGTTAATAAGGCGATGGAGAGAAAGATCGTGGTGACTTGATTAAGAGCTAGCTCCATATATATGTCCTCCTAAAAATGATGTAATGGCTTCGTTGACTAAATAAGCGCCGAGTTTCACAGTGCGATTGTTTTCATCCAAGACGGGGTTCACTTCGGATATATCGAATGACAGCGTTTTCTCGTGAGAAGTGACGGTTCGAATAATGGAACGGACAATGGCTGGATCTAAGCCGAATGGTGAAGGAGCGCTGACGCCTGGTGCAAAGGCGGCATTCAGTACGTCCGTACATAAGGTCAATAAGATAGTATCATGCTGTTTGATAAATGCTTCGAGTGCTGATGTCAGCTTGTCCATATGTCCAATCTGCATATTTTCTTCGTACTCATAGATAACGCCGAGTGCATCTGCGCGATCAAACAATTCCTGGGTATTGCCATAACGCTGAATGCCTGCAACGAAATAGCCACAGTTGGCATCTTGTTCTAGAATTTGCTTGAACATCGTTCCAGAAGAAGGTTGTTCATCATAAGGACGCAAGTCAAAATGGGCATCAATATTAATGATTCCAAGAGAGGCTTCGTTGCCGATATGTTGTCGGACACCAAGATAATGTCCGTAAGCGGTTTCATGACCGCCACCAAGAATAATCGGCGTCATATTTTTAGTTAAAACGTCGGCTACTACATGGCCTAATTGTTGTTGAGCTTGTTCAAGCTGATTGCCTTGGCATGTAAGATTGCCGACATCGACGAGTTGTTTACTTTCTGATAACTTCCATGGTAGTTTTGCTAATTCACTTCGTAGTGCATCAGGTGCTTGTGCTGCACCGAGTCGTCCATTGTTGCGGTGAACACCTTCTTCGCATTCAAAGCCAATGATGGCACATGTAGTAGAAGGGGAAGTCGCTGTATCCAGTTCGATTTGTTTTACCACTTGGTGATAACGAAAGCTCGCTCTATTTTCAAGGTGGTCTGTGCGTCCAGACCAAACGTCTGCATGTACTTTTTTCATCAATTTACTCATCCTTTCCAAACTTTCAGAAAAAGTAATCTATATTTAGTATATCTGCCCCGATTTATAATTTCTAATATATAATAATTATAAATGGATAACTTTTAGTTATAAATGAAAAGAGATGATCATAATGGAACTGAAGAAATTGAATTATTTTGTTACGGTAGTGGACCAAATGAGCTTTTCAAAAGCGGCAGAGAAGTTACATATTTCGCAGCCCTCCTTAAGTAAAACCATCAAAACGATGGAACAGGAGCTAGGGTTTCAAATCATCGAACGCAATACAAGAAATATTCGACTGACAGAAGCGGGAGAAGTTTTATACAAAAGGGCCAATCATCTATTGTTGGAATTAGCCATTGTGAAACAGGAAATGGACGAAGTGAAGCGCAGTGGCAAAGGGGAAATTCGGCTGGGCATGATTGAATCGGTGAAGCATTGGCTGCCAAAAGTCATTGTGCAATACAAAGAAGAGTTTTCAGATATGCGCATTCAGTTAACGGAAGTGCTAAGTGGAGAGGATGTCAAAAAATCATTAAGAACGTATGAAACACACGCTATTATTACAAACCAGCTTATTAAAGAGGACGATATTACAACAATCCCTTTGTACAATGAAAAGCTCGTACTCGTCGTCCATACGAGTCATCCATTAGCAGCCAGTGAAGCGATTTCGCTGAAGCAGTTGGAAAGCGATCCTTTCATCATGAGTGCAAAAGGATTCCAGACGCGAGAAGACATTTTACGGGCGTTTGAATCAGAGGGGGCTACTCCAAACATTAAGTTTGAAATTGAACGTTTTGAAACGGTATTAAGTTTAGTTCGTGAAGGGCTAGGCATCGCAATTATCCCAGAAAGTTACATGCAAGGACCACAAGATGGTTTAGTGAAAAGTAGAGCGGTTGTATCGCCAGAATTGGAGCGGACAGTCTATTTAACATATATGAAAAATCGTTATATTTCACCTGCTATTCGATCTTTTTTAATGAATATAACAGATTATTTCGAGTGAAACAAACTTTGCTCTATTGAGTAATTTAGTATGATAGAAAGGAGAAAGTATTATCTAGTATATATTGAATAAATAAATATAGCGTGGGTATTTGGTTATGAAAAATTACTAAGGGAGCGAATACAATGATTGGAAGAAATGACCCGTGTACATGTGGCAGTGGAAAGAAATATAAAAAGTGCTGTGGATCGAAAGGAACGGATCTTGTTGGAATGTTGGTGAATGAAGAGTTAGATAAAATCCTCATTACTTATTTTGATGAATACCCAAAAGGTGATGATCGAAGCGCTATGATGCGTTTGATGCGCGAGTGGGTGAACCGTCTTACCGATAGCTGGGAGAAGGAAAATATTGAAGAAGCGGCGAGTGAGTTTTATTTATTCATCCATATGAAAGAGGTTTGGCGTACATATATAGCAGAACAGTTAAAGCAAGCGAAGCGTGAAGCGGTGGCTACGGTTTTACAAGCGTGGGACGAGCCATTTATGTTGCTAGCGGAAATTACGGGCGTTGAATCGGGGATGTTGAAGGTGCGCAAGTTGTTTGGAGAGCAGGACTATTATGTCACGCGCAATGAAGGCATGCCAACGGATATTGGAACGCTATTATTCGGTGTGGTGCTGAGGGACCCACGAAAAGTAGCAGATGCGGTTGCGCCTGTGTCGTCGATGTTATTTTTAGCGAAATGGAGCAAGCAGACGAAGAAGTCGCTTGTGGAGTTACGAGAAGCGGTTGCAGAGAAAACAGCAACGCAATTTGTAGAGAATCATGCACTTGATATTTATGAATTGCTGATTAAACGCAGTATGGCCTCGATGAATGAAATTGTTGAAGAAGTGCTAATGCCGGAGCAGTTGCAGGTGCTAAAAGCGATGGATGTTACATTGCGTGAGCTCGAACAGACGGTGGAGTCGCGGGAGATTATGCACAAACTTGTTGTGGCTTATTTCATGAATCACAATGAAGAGGTCCATGTTGAAGCCGATTTTCTAGCCGCTGTTGTGAAAACAGGTATTCAAATCGGTGTGGTTCAGGGGACTGGATTAGAAGAGGACACTATCGTGCAGCAATATGGGGCGACGCATGAGGGGATGGCTTTGCATGCAGAGCAATTAGGTGCACTGTATACGGACATGATGAATAGCGGGGACGAGCCGGTAGCTGCGCAAGTGTATGATATCGGGACTGATCCGAAGCCATCTGAAAAAGCACTGTGGGAAACATCAATGACGACAGCAGGTGTTGTACAACTGGAGCGGAAACCGAATGTGGCGGAAGGCCGCGCGCAGCTTTTAGCGTATGAAGCTTATGCTGCAGTGTCGGAAGAAGAGCGTAGAAGCTTGGCTGAACGCGCGAGGGAAATAGATGCAAAAACACCAGACGTGCTATTGCTGCAAGCGGAAATTGAACAGGATGCTGAAGTCGCATCGACTTTATATGAACAAGCCATTCAGCAGGCGAGCAAGTCGTTTGAACCGGGAGAAAACCCGTGGCAAAACATTCCGAATCGACCATTCATGCGAGCGGCCTTCGCTTATGGGGTTCATCTATTCGTACAGGGAGAGTACCATGAAGCAGCAGGGATGTTTTTGGATTTAGTAAAGTTGAATTGGAATGACAATCAGGGAGCGAGGTACGAGGCAGTTGCTTCGCTTATCCATGCTGGTCGTTATCATGAGGCGGCAGAAATTATGGTGCGCTACGAAAAAGGGTCGCAGCACGATGCGACGTACTTATACTTAGATTGGAAATTGGAAATGGAAGCATCAGAAGGCCAATCGCAGGAAGCGGATGCGATGTTGAAACTGGCTGCCAAAGCAAATAGTCATGTCATCAATTTGCTGACATTCAAGTCGAAGACGATTGCTTACCCGAAGTATGAAGAGATGCAGCCAGGCGGTGAAGCGGAAGCGAGGTATATTTGGTTGTTGTTGAATGGTGTGAATCGATAAAGGCGAACGTGCTAACAGATGAGAAATGAGCTGTTAGCACGTTTTTTGTAATTGGGAAGGGTGTAAGACACGAGCAAATGTCTAGGATGCCTGATATATTGCGCGTTTCGTCGTCGCTATTGCGCGTTTCATCGCTGCTATTGCGCGAAAGGAAACGGTGTTTCACACAACAAAAAATGTCACCCTATAAAAATAGGGTGACACCAACTTAGGATTTCCCGCCTAGTAAATCAAATAATCCACCTGTTACGCTACCTTCGCCAACTGATTTTCCGCCGCCTTGTGGTGCAGCCGCAAATACACGGCTCGCCAGTCTGGAGAATGGTAGTGATTGAATCCAAACGGTTCCTGGGCCTTTGAGTGTAGCGAAAAATAGTCCTTCGCCACCGAATAATGCGGTTTTCACGCCTTTAACCATTTCAATATCGTAATTGACTTCTTGCGTCATCGCTACAAGACAGCCTGTGTCAACACGCAAAACTTCACCCGGATCGAGCTTGTACTCGATGATGGTACCGCCTGCATGAACGAACGCCATGCCGTCGCCTTCAAGCTTTTGCATGATAAAGCCTTCACCACCGAAAAAGCCGGCGCCAATTTTTCGTTGAAATTCGATGCCGATGGAAACGCCTTTCGCTGCGGCAAGAAAAGCATCTTTCTGGCAGATAATTTTACCGCGGTATTGGCTAAGATCCATTGGAATAATTTTCCCTGGATAAGGTGATGCGAAGTAGACGTGCTTTTTCCCAACACCATCATTGGTGAACATCGTCATAAATAGGCTTTCTCCGGTAATAATTCGCTTCCCTGCACCCATCAGTTTCCCCATGAGTCCACCGGCGCCGGATGACTTCGAACCGTCCCCAAAAATGGTTTCCATTTTGATACCATCTTCCATCATCATCAAAGCACCTGCTTCTGCTACGACCGTTTCTTGTGGGTCAAGCTCCACCTCCACGAATTGCATGTCATCTCCGTATAGTTTGTAGTCAATTTCGTGATTATTCATCTGTTCTGACTCCTCCTCATCTTATTTTATTTGCTAGTTAACCATACGTTTTAGCATGGACAAAGTTTCAATGAAAATCTTTTTTCTTTAAAGTATCAACATAGCTCCATAGCACTGCAATGATTTCCCGTACTTCAGGTTCATAGCGAGTATTCGTAAATGATTCATGGAAGGAGCGCGCAATGATTTCTAATAGGAAGACTCTAGGTTGGTCGGCACTGATTTCATCCAATAGAAATTCTGCATATTGAACTCCATTGGCGTTTGCGTCATCCGTCAGATTTGCAAGAAACTTCCCTAGTTGGACATGTAAAACATTCTTCGCGTCGGCTGGCGGCTCAGCTTTGGGAGGGAGATCGAGAAATAAATCTGTTCCGATTAGAATATCATTCGATTTAATCGTGTCACGAATAATCGCATCAATACGTCTTGTTGTGAAATGGACAAGACGATTCAGGTCGACTTTTCCTGTTGGACTTGCTGATCCAAAATGCATCAGATGCTGAATCATTCCCATTAGGATGACCGCGCAGTCTGGCGCATAAGGTGTTGCTTCCTTGCCATAAACATCAACGAGTCGGCCTGCCAACCAAGAAATTTCTAAGAAATGTTGCTTAATGATGAAGGATCTGAGATCGACGTCGCCGGAGTGAAAGATAGATTCGTAAATCGGTAACAGATTATGTTCACGATTGATTTGCATGCGCACAACAATTTGTTGCGACAAGATGTTTTTATCTTGAATGTCTTGACCGATTAACAGTTCTCTTCTTTTAATAATCGCCTCATCATAGGCATATTCAAGCATGACTAGAAGGCATTCATTTTTGGATGTGAAATAATTATAAAAAGTCCCTTTAGAAATTTGGGATTCGTCTAAAATATCTTGTACAGATGTAGCAGTAAAGCCTTTTTCTGCAAAAAGTCGTTGGGCAATTAGTAAAACTTGACGTTTACGTTCATTCATAGAATCACCTTTATCCTCTAGAGTGACGAGTGGCATTGGTTGCTATAATCAAAGGAATGATCATTGTTTTATACCATTAGTTCATTTGTTATAGTATCTCAAAAAGCTTGTTATATCAATGAAATAAAACTTTTTTACATGAAAGCGATTTCGTTAGTTGCTAAATTTGGACTGTAGGTATAAACTGTTTAACAGGATGTACAGAGAGTATAAATTGTAGCGTTTCGTAGTAAATGGAGGAATAAGATGGATATTCAAAAACTGCACGACAAACCGCCTTATGGCATGATTGCGATTCTATTTATAGGAACATTCGTAGCTTTTCTAAACAATACATTGTTAAACGTTGCGTTGCCGACAATTATGACGGAATTCGCAGTGAAGCCGTCCGAAGTTCAGTGGTTAACAACGGGATATATGCTCGTAAACGGGATTATGATTCCAGCGAGTGCATTCTTCGTACAAAAGTTTACAAACCGTAAATTATTTTTAACAGCAATGACGCTGTTTGCACTCGGTACGTTTTTAGCAGTCATTACACCGACATTCGGCTTACTCATTGCGGCTCGCATGATTCAGGCATCGGGTTCTGCAATGATGGTACCACTACTGATGAACATTATGTTAACGGCCTTCCCGATTGAGCGTCGCGGAACGGCAATGGGGATATTCGGATTGGTCATGTTCACGGCGCCAGCAATTGGTCCGACACTATCCGGTTGGGTTGTTGAACATTACTCATGGCGTACACTTTTTGTTATCGTGTTACCATTCGCAGTATTGACGCTCATTTATGCGTTTTTCAAACTGCGTAATATTACACCAAACCGTGATGTGAAACTGGATATTTTTTCACTCGTGTTGTCGAGTATCGGTTTCGGAGGTCTGCTGTACGGATTCAGTTCTGCGGGAGATAAGGGCTGGACGTCACCACTGGTGTATGGAACAATTATCATTGGGGCTATCGCGCTTGTGGCGTTCATTATCCGCCAATTGCGCATGGATGATCCAATGCTTGACTTCAGGATTTATAAATATCCGATGTTCGCACTAGCATCTGTTATTTCAATCGTTCTATCTGTTGCGATGTTCTCCGCGATGATTTTGACGCCGCTTTACGTGCAAAATGTGCGAGGCATCGCGCCATTTGAGGCAGGGATTTTGATGCTTCCAGGTGCGATATTAATGGGGCTCATGTCGCCGATTACCGGTAGGCTGTTCGATAAATATGGAGCGCGCGCGATGGCGGTTATTGGGCTTTCTATTACAATTATCACAACGTTCTATTTGAGTAGACTAGGTCTCGATTCTGGTTATTATTACATTATGATGCTGTATACGATTCGGATGTTCGGTATTTCGCTTGTATCCATGCCGATTATGACAAATGGTTTGAATCAATTACCGATGCAGTCGAATCCACATGGTACGGCTATGAATAATACGTTGCAACAAGTTTCGGGTGCAATTGGTACAGCGATTCTTTTAACAATCATGACGAAGCGAATGGAAAGTTCCGGCGCGGAGTTAGCTGCGAAGGCGGCTACATCTGGTACTACACCGACAACGAGTGAAGGTCTTGCGGCATTGCAACAAGGAATTGAAACGCAAGCCATGCTCGATGGAGTCAACTACGCTTTCTTCATTTCCACGGTTGTCGCTGTTGTTGCCTTGATTTTAACGCTCTTTGTGAAACGGGTTGTGCCAGAGAAGAATGATTTGCCGGTTGATAAGGCACAGGAAAGTAAAAACTAACGTATAACTCCGTATGGGACAATACCGTCTCTGCGGAGTTTTTTATCTTCATTCAGCAAATCTTTTTGTACTAAAAGCGAAGCGTCAGCTACAGAAAACGCCCACCTCGATAGGTGGCGAGATGAATGCGGTTTTGTTTTTCTGTTCAGTGGGTGTTCAAACGCGGGCTGAACGATAGAGGTACGCAGGCTAAGGTCGCCACGTCCAAAGAAAGGTGCCTTAATTTCTGCAAAAAGCGCCGAAACACGGCCAATCGAATCCTTCGCAGTTCGATTGGCACCGCCAGCATGACCAACAGCCTGTAGGCCCCAAGCTTGAAAAAATCTGGACGCAATTACGCCGAGTCGTAATTGATTTTTAGTGTAGTAAAAATATAAAGAGCATGTAGTGCATGATTGGGCGCAATGACCAACTGGTTGAAGAAACATTCTACATTTGGTTTTGAAATAGGTTGTCATGAAAGAAGATACAGAAACATATAGATAAAATAAGAGCTCTGCATTGGGGGATACCTCGGTGTAGGGCTTTCTGTATGGCAGGAATTTTACTGTATATGTCGAAATAATTAAATAACAGTAACTACGGAAAGGGGACATGTTGCAATGCAATTGAACAACTATATCGGAGGTTCATGGCAGGAGACTGCGGGAGCAAATTACACAGCGGTGACAAATCCAGCGAACGGTGAAGTGTTGGCACAAGTGAGGTTATCGACAAAGGAAGACGTAGATTTGGCAGTGCAAGCAGCGAAAGAAGCGCAAAAAAAATGGGCGCTTGTCCCTGCACCGAAACGTGCGGATTATTTGTATGACATTGGACGTTTAATGAAAGATAAAAAAGAGCATTTGTCGCAAGTCTTAACGAAAGAAATGGGAAAAGTCATTGAAGAGGCACGCGGCGAAGTGCAAGAGGGCATCGACATGGCGCTCTATATGGCTGGAGAAGGACGTCGACTGTTTGGAGAAACCGTGCCATCTGAATTACAAGATAAATTTGCGATGAGTGTCCGTGCGCCGATTGGGGTTGTTGGACTCATCACCCCTTGGAACTTTCCAGTGGCGATTGCGACATGGAAATCGTTCCCGGCAATTGTGGCGGGCAATACATTTGTTTGGAAACCTGCGACGGAAACGCCGATGATGGCGTATGAAATGGCGCTGATCTTTGAAGAAGCTGGCATTCCAGCGGGCGTGGCGAATATTGTTTTTGGCGCTGGCTCAGAAGTGGGCACAGCGATGATTGAGCATCCTGATGTGCGCGTTATTTCATTCACGGGATCTACGGAGACGGGGCGTCATGTGGCAGAGGCGGGTGGACGTCATTTGAAAAAGGTATCGCTTGAAATGGGTGGTAAAAATGCGGTCATTGTGATGGACGATGCGGATATTGACCTTGCTGTTGAAGGTGTTTTATGGAGTGCATTTGGTACGGCGGGTCAGCGTTGTACGGCATGTAGTCGTGTCATTGTGCACACAGATGTGAAGAAGGAGCTTGAGCAAAAGCTTGTAGCGGCGATGCAGGGCTTATCCATTGGGAATGGCTTGGACGAGTCGGTGAAGATTGGACCGGTCATTAATCGACAAGCGTTGGAGAAAATTCAGCATTACGTAGGCATTGGTCAAGAAGAAGGTGCGAAGCTATTGGCAGGCGGAAATGTCTTGGCTGACGGGGCATTTGCGCAAGGTCATTACTTCGAACCGACATTGTTTACGGATGTGAAATGGGATAGTCGCCTCGCGCAAGAAGAGATTTTTGGGCCAGTTGTGTCGCTCATTGAAGTGGACAGCTTGGATGAAGCGATTGAAGTGAACAATAGTGTTAAATATGGGCTTTCCAGCTCCATCTTCTCACGTGATGTCAATCAGGTGTTTCGTGCACAACGCGATTTGGATACCGGTATTGTCTATGTTAATGCGGGGACAACGGGTGCTGAAATCCATCTGCCATTTGGCGGGACAAAAGGAACAGGGAATGGCCATCGAGATTCTGGTGTGGCGGCACTTGACGTTTTCACAGAGTGGAAGAGCATTTACGTGGATTACAGTGGGAAATTGCAACGGGCGCAAATTGACACGGATTAAACCACATGTAAGGAGCTGATTATTATGAAAGTCGTCATACTTGGAGCTGGTTTAATGGGAAAAGAAGCTGCGCGGGATCTTGTGAAAAGTGATGATGTCCACAAGGTCTATTTGGCAGATGTCAATGTTCGGCAAGCGGAGGACTTTGCAGAACAGTTGATGTCTGACAAACTGGATATTCTGTTACTCGATGCCAATAATGATGTGCAATTACGTGATGTCATGGCACTTGGTGATGTCGTCATCAATGCACTGTTCTATACATTCAACGAAAAAGTAGCACGGCTTGCGGTGGAGATTGGCGTTCATTCCATTGATCTCGGCGGGCATATTGGTGGCGCAACGGATGCGGTTCTGAGCCTCGCTGATCAAGCAAAGGCAAAAGGCATTACGATCATTCCAGATTTAGGGGTAGCACCAGGGATGATTAATATTTTGACGGGGTATGGAGCTGGAAAACTCAATCACGTGGAGTCCATTAAATTGTATGTCGGGGGCATTCCCGTAAAGCCGGAGCCACCGCTAAAATACAATGTCGTTTTTTCGTTGGAGGGGGTTTTTGATCATTATACTGATCCTTCCCATGTTATTCGCAATGGGCAACTGATGGAGATTCCTTCATTATCGGAAATTGAACCGATTTATTTCGATAAATACGGAGAATTGGAAGCGTTCCATACATCGGGTGGTACGTCGACATTGACAAAGTCATTCTCAAACGTCAAGACGCTTGAGTATAAGACGATTCGCTATAAAGGGCATGCGGAAAAATTTCAATTGCTTGTCGATCTAGGGCTGTTGTCGCGTGCCAATGAAGTGAATATTGCGGGGAATAAAGTGAAAGTGCGTGATGTCATGCGGGAATTATTGTCACCGCAACTCCGACTAGGTGATAAATCAGATGCGGTATTGCTACGAGTGATTGTCAGTGGCGATAAAAACGGCTCGCCTATTACGTATGAGTATGATTTGATTACGGAAAAAGATCGGACAGTCAATGAAACTGCTATGGCACGTGCAACGGCGAATACCATTTCGATTGTGGCACAGATGATTGGCACAGGCGTTATTACAAAGCGTGGGGTACACCCGCCGGAAAACATTGTACCGGGCGAGTTATATATGGAAGAGATGAAAAAGCGCGGTGTTGTCATCGAAGAACATATCGAGACGAACGACGTCTCTGCATAAGTGAGGGAGGAATCGAAGAAATGGACTTCACATTCACAGAAGAGCAACAGATGCTAAGAAAAACAGCTCGTCAGTTTGTCGATGAAGAAATTATGCCACATATTCAAGCATGGGATGCACAAGGTGGATTTGACCCGGCAATCTGGAAGAAGCTTGCGGACTTAGGCTTTATGGGCGTTTGTGTACCTGAACGCTACGGCGGTAGCGGCATGGACTATAATGCACTCGCAATTCTTTGTGAAGAAATGGAACGTGGAGATACAGCGTTTCGAACAGCAGTGTCCGTTCATATTGGGCTGAATTCGATGACGCTTATGCAATGGGGCACCGAAGAGCAGAAGCAGAAATATCTTGTGCCGCAAGCGAAAGGTGAAAAAATTGGCGCCTTTGGTTTAACAGAGCCGGGCGCTGGATCGGACGTTGCGGCAATGGCTACGACCGCCGTACGTGACGGGGACACTTATGTGTTAAATGGCCAAAAAACATGGATTTCACTTTGTGATGTCGCAGATCATTTTCTCGTCTTTGCGTATACCGATAAAGCGAAAAAACATCATGGTATTAGTGCTTTCATTGTTGAGCGGACGACACCGGGCTTTTCATCGAAGGCGATTAAAGGGAAGTATGGCATTCGTGCGGGGAATACGGGGGAATTATTCTTCGAGGATGTTCGGATACCGGCTGCTAACTTGTTAGGAGAAGAGGGCGAAGGTTTTAAAATTGCCATGTCAGCACTCGATAATGGTCGCTTCACGGTAGCGGCAGGGGCAGTCGGATTAATCATGGCGTGTTTGGAGGAAAGTGTGAAATATTGCCATCAACGCGAAACATTCGGCAAAGCGATCGGCAAGCATCAGCTCGTCCAACAGATGATTGCTAAGATGGAAGCAGGCTATCAGATGAGCCGCCTTCTTGTCTATCGCGCTGGTGAGCTGAAAAATAAAGGGGTGCGCAATACGCGTGAGACGTCGCTTGCGAAATGGCAGGCATGTGATTTTGCCAATCAAGCCGCGGATGATGCCGTGCAAATTCATGGCGCATACGGCTATTCCGATGACTATCTGGTCGCTAGATTCTTGCGCAACTCGAAAGCGCCTGTTATTTACGAGGGAACGCGCGAGATCCATACGATTATGCAGGCGGAGTATGTGCTCGGCTATCGGGAAGATAAGAAATTGAGCAATCGATTGCCTGAATGGCCGTTTTCGTGATGAAAAGGCGAGGGTGGAGTTAAATCTACAAAACTAGTTAACGTTCGACAATTTTCAATATTTACATTTCTTCATAGTTGAGGTAATGTATTACGTAATGAGTCATGTCGGAACGCTTAGACGTTCTGGTTGTCTGACTAAGATGGAAATGATCATACTGCCTAACCTGTTGAATGCTATCCCAGGCATTTTAACGCAGGTAAAAGCCAGTTCAATCGGACATACGGAAACCCGTAGTCTTTTTGAATTGGCTTTTTATCTTTCTTCAGCAAATTTTTTTGCGAAGAAAGATAAAAAAGCCTCCGGCGGATGTCACAGATTTTGAAAGGAGTCAAGGAAGGCAGTCTAAGTGCGCGACGTCCTGTCGCGACGACTGCAGGTCCTGTGGGCACAAGCTCGATTCAAAATCTGGACGCAATTACGCCAAGGCGTAATTGATTATTGGGCATGAGAAGGGGGAGATGGTATTACTAGAAAATAAAATGTAAGCGTTGTCAAAAAAGAGCGTTAGAATTATAGAAACAAATGATAGACAACTATATTTTGGGGAGGAATACACATGAACGAACTAATCGAATTGGACAAGAAGCACTTTATACACCCGACAACATCTATCCAGGCGCAACAGGCTGAGGGAGCAAAAATGATTGTTGAAAAAGGCGAAGGAATTTACCTGACGGATACGGAAGGCAAAGTGTACGTGGATGCGATGTCTTCATTATGGAACGTCAATATCGGGCACGGTCGTAAAGAGCTTGCGGAGGCAGCGAAAGAACAAATGGAACAGCTTGCATTTAGTTCGACGTTTTCTTCCTTTAGTAATGAACCTGCAATCCGCCTAGCGAAAAAAATTGCGGATCTTGCGCCTCCTAGTTTGAATGCGGTGTTTTTCACATCTGGAGGATCGGAGTCCAATGATTCCGCGATTAAGCTTGTGCGTCATTATTGGAAAATACAAGGACAAGCTGAACGTACTAAAATCATTTCGCTAAAACGGGGCTACCACGGCGTTACGGCGGGTGCGACAAGTGCAACAGGTATTCCACAATTTTGGGATATGGCTGGCCATATGTTAACAGGCTTTGCGCATGCGAAAACGCCATACGAAATTGGGACAAGCGCGTCGATTCAATCGATTCGAGAGGTCATTGAAGCGGAAGGACCAGAAACCGTCGCGGCATTTTTAGCGGAACCAGTACAAGGTGCAGGTGGGGTCTTGATTCCACCGACAGATTACTTCAAAGAAATCCGTCAGCTATGCGATGAATACGGCATTTTGTTTATGGCAGATGAAGTCATCACAGGCTTCGGTCGGACGGGCAAAATGTTCGGTATTGAGCATTGGGAAGTAGAACCGGATCTACTGTCATTTGCAAAAGGTGTGACAAGCGGCTATTTCCCACTAGGTGGTGTCATCGTTGGCGATAAGGTCCATGAAGTATTAAAAGCGCAGTCGTCTGGCGTACTGTTTCATGGCTTTACGTATAGCGGACATCCAACAGGAGCTGCTGTTGCGTTGAAAAACATTGAGATTATCGAGAATGAAGGCTTAGTGGACAATGCGCGTCAGAGAGGCGAAGAGCTCCTCAAAGGATTTGCGTCCATTAAAGAAGAGGCGGAGATTGTAGGAGATATCCGGACACTTGGGCTTCTAGGTGCGCTGGAATTAGTACAGGATCCGAAAACGAATAAGCGTTTTTCTCCAGAACTAAAGGTGGCGCCAAGAGTGATTGAAGCTTTACATGAACGAGGCGTTATTTGTCGAGCAGTTACGTATGATAGCACGGACATTATTTGTTTTGCGCCACCACTCGTGATGAGCAAGGAGCAGGTTGAAGCGATGATTGAAACGTTACGCGAAGCGGTACTCGCAGTTCAACAAGAGTTAGAAAGTCAATTAGCCAAGCTGTCATAACGGGTAGATAAGCTGTCGGTAAAATCAATCGAAAATGAGCCCCGCTTCGCTTACGAATGTGTATGCGGGGAATCATTTCTTATCCGAGGGGGAGACGAATGGAAGACCAGAAGCTGTTGAAAGTATTGGGGAATCGGGATGTGCTTGTCCTAGCCTTTGGTGCAATGATTGGCTGGGGCTGGGTTGTAACGGCTGGGCTGTGGATTACAGAAGCAGGTTCACTAGGCGCAATCCTGGCATTTCTAATCGGTGGATTACTCGTTGTCTTTGTTGGGTTGACCTATGCGGAATTGGCCGCAGCTCTCCCGCTGTCGGGTGGGGAGTTATTTTACGGTTATGCGGCAATGGGACGCTTACTGTCCTATATTATGACGTGGGCAATTATTCTTGGTTATGTGTCAGTCGTTGCGTTTGAGGCGGTTGCGCTGCCAACTGTGTTTGATTACCTATTCCCGGGTTATGGCAAGGGGTATATGTATACGATTGCCGGTTGGGATGTGATGGCGACGTGGGCTGGCGTCGGCATAGCGGGCTCGATTTTGATTGCCTGGATTAATTACCGTGGCATGAAGCTTGCGAGTGTTGTCATGACGATTTTGACGTTATTGATTGTGACGGCGGGTGTTTTGCTCATAACGGGTAGCTCCATAGCTGGAAATGTTGAAAATATGCAGCCACTTTTCGGCAGTGGCATGAAAGGGATTCTAGTTGTACTCATTATGACACCTTTTATGTTCGTTGGATTTGATGTAATCCCACAGGCAGCGGAGGAAATCAATCTTCCTCGTAAGCGCATTGGTCAGTTATTGGTATTTTCCGTTTTGATGGCGGTTGCTTGGTATGTGTTAATTATCTTTGGTGTTTCTCGCGTTTTGACACCGTCTGAAATTAGTGGCTCAGCGTTAGTGACGGCCGATGCGATGGCGAAAGCGTTTGGTGGTAGTAAGATGATGGGGAATATTCTCGTCCTTGGTGGAATCGGCGGGATCTTGACGAGCTGGATTGGTTTCTATGTTGGGGGGAGTCGCGCAATCTTTGCGTTGGCGAGAGCGGGCATGCTTCCTAAATCATTGGGAGAGCTTCATCCAAAGTACAAGACGCCGCATAGAGCGATTTTGTTAATCGCGGTGCTCACAACGTTGGCGCCATTGTTTGGAAGACCGGCGCTCGTTTGGCTTGTGGATGCGGGTGGACTAGCTTTAGTCGTTGCTTGGCTAATGGTTGCATTGTCATTTATCATCCTGCGCAAGAAGCGTCCAAATATGAAGCGTCCATTCCGTTTACCAGGTGGTACGTCGATCGGTTGGATTGCCTTATTCATGTCCATTGGCGTTTTTGCACTTTATATGCCAGGAATGCCGTCCGCATTGATTTGGCCGTATGAGTGGGTCATTATCCTTGTGTGGAGCTTATTAGGAGCGGTGTTTTACAAAATGGCGATGGCGAAATCTGGGGCAGCTAATGCCAACGCACAAATGGATAAAGAGATTGAACGCATTCTTCAAGAGGAAGAAACGCCAGTTGACGAGACTGTACCTTTAAAGGAACCGACTAAGGATGAAGTGTATAGCCAATAAGTTAAGGAGAAAAGGAGTTAGTGCAGAATATGGACTACTAACTTCTTTTTCACGCGAACAAACTTTGCACGGATGATGTATAAAGGAGAG
The DNA here is from genome assembly GCF_038622445.1 of Sporosarcina sp. FSL K6-1522. Lineage (GTDB taxonomy): Bacteria > Bacillota > Bacilli > Bacillales_A > Planococcaceae > Sporosarcina. The sequence continues at coordinate 160,399 of NZ_CP152019.1, read as the reverse complement.
GAATGCAATGGCAGATTATCGTTTGGCGGTTGATGTAGGGGGAACGTTTACAGATGTATTTGTTTTCGATGAAATCAAGAAAGAGATATTTGTCACGAAAGTCTCTTCTACCCCGAAGGAGCCTGAAAAGGGAATTATCGAAGGGGTTAAAAAGACAGGATTATCTGGGAAAGATCTTGTGCAATTTTCACATGGGACGACAGTAGGAACGAATGCGTTGATTGAAAGAAAATTGCCAAAGACGGCACTCGTAACGACAAAAGGATTTCGTGATGTAATCGAGATTCGTGACGGGACAAGGCTAGATTTATGGGATGCGTATAATGATGTTGCTCCTCCATATATTAAACGTCGAGATCGTTTTGAAGTGAAGGAACGAATGGATTATGCCGGGAACGTGTTAGAGGAAATTGATCCGGAAGAAGTTCGGGCATTGGGCGTTAAATTGAAAAAACGCGGTGTTGAATCTGTAGCGATTTGCTTTATAAATGCCTATATCAACGGAGAAAATGAGGTGAAAGTAAAAGAAATTCTGCAAGAGGAATTAGGAGATGTCTACATTTGTTCCTCAAATGATATTTTGCCAGAGATTTTTGAAAATGACAGAATGAGCACAACAATTGTGAACGCGGTACTTGGGCCGACGGTGAGCAACTATATTCAAAAGCTAGAAGGAGAAATGGAAGCGCTAGGATATGAAGGGGATATATTAGTTCTCCATTCCGGTGGCGGAGTGATGACTTCGGAAACGGTACCGCGTTATGCAGCAAGACTTGCTAGTTCTGGTATTGCTGCAGGGGCAATTGCTAGTAAATATATCGCAAATTTGTGCGGCTATAAAAATGCGATTGGATTCGATATGGGCGGAACGAGTACGGATATTTCGCTAATGTATGAAGGTGAGTTAAGGATCACAAAGGACTGGGCCATCGAATATGGCTACCCAATCGGTTTTCCAAGCATCGAGATATTGACGATTGGGGCCGGTGGCGGTAGTATTTCTTGGATTGACGAAGGGGGTTCACTGCGAAATGGTCCACAGAGTGCCGGTGCAGAACCTGGCCCCGCTTGTTATGGACTAGGGGGCAAGAACCCGACGAATACAGATGCGAACTTAGTGCTTGGCCGATTGGACACGAATTTGCTAGACGGCCAAATGCAATTGGATAAAGAAGCTTCTATAGCGTCAGTACATGAAAGTATTGGTAAGCCCTTTAACCTTGAGGTTGCGGAAGCCGCTAATTCTATCTTGAAAGTGGCTAATGCCAATATGTGCGATGCGCTGCGTTTGATATCTGTGCGCAGAGGTTATGATCCGCGTGATTTTGCACTCGTTTCATTTGGGGGAGCCAGTGGCGTTCATTGTGCATATTTGGCAAAAGAGATGGACATTCCAAACGTCATCATTCCACCTTATTCGGGAGTGGCAGCAGCGATGGGGTGTTTAATCGTTGATGTACAGCATGACATTACAAAAACCTTTATGGCAGACGCGAAAACCATTTCGATTGCCACGTTGCGGTCGGAATTCGCTACTATGGAAACGGAAGCAAGGGCTCTTTTAGAAGAAGAAGGCATTGCTGACGAGGACATGAACTTTATTCGTTACATTGATATGAGGTATGCGGGTCAATGGCGATCCTTAGCTATCACAATCGGGCAAAAATTGGATTCAATTGAAGGGGCGCTACTTCAGTTTCATAAGGAGCATGAGCGGGAATTTGCTTTTTCTGACGTGAATCAGAATGTGGAAATTTATGGACTGCGGGTTGCTGCAATAGGCACGGTCGAGAAACCAGAACTGCCGAAAAACATTGTAACGGGAACATTGGAGTCAGCATTAGTCAGTACACGACCGGTCTACTTTGAAGAGTCGGATGGCTTTGTTGAGACGTCTGTATATCGTCGTGAGGATTTGCCTACGGGGGTAGAATTGGAAGGACCGGCTATTATCAACCAGCTTGATTCGACGATTGTGGTGCCGCCGCAATTCACGGCGAAGACGGATGACTATCGAAATATCATTATCCAATATCGTAACTAGTAAAGGAGAATGGGCATGTCGACAACGACTCAACAGCTTTTTCAAAGTAAATTAGACCCGGTCACATTTGAAGTGTTGAAAAATGCTTATGTGAATTTGGTTGACCAGATGGCGGAACAAATATTACGGACGTGCTATTCCTTCGTCATTTACAATCACGACTTTAGCTCAGCGATTTGCGATGCAGAAGGAAATACGGTGATGCAGGGGACGCAAGATATTTCCGTTCACGTCGGTACGTTACACTTAACTGCGAAGGCGGTTATCGAAGATTTTAAAGACGATATTCATCCAGGCGATGTGTTTTTAATCAATGACCCGTATAGGGGCGGTACGCATTTTAGTGATACGCGAGTCATTAAGCCCGTCTTTTACGATGGAAAGGTGATTGCGTTCATGCAAGTGAATGGTCACTGGGCAGATATGGGTGGTTCTGTGCCGGGGTCATTTGATATTAAATCGAAAGAACATTTCGGAGAAGGTGTGAGAATCCCGCCGCTTCGAATTTATAGTAAGGGCGTTTATCTACAAGACGTGGCGAATCTATTAGTTTCTAATATGCGTGTACCAGAAGAACGGCTTGGCGATTTACGTTCCCAAGTAGAAGCCGCAAAAGTTGGGGAGAAGCAGTTGCTGGCCTTAATTGAAAAATACGGTATTGAGACAATCCTAATCGCTTTTGAAGAGGTACAGGATTATGTGGAGCGTCTAGCACGTACGAATATCAAAGCGCTTCCAGACGGTACGTGGGAAACAACGGATTATCTCGATATGGATCCTGAAGTAGGGGATGGGCTCATTCCTATCCATGTGAAAATGACGATTAAAGATGATGAAGTCTTTTATGATCTGAGTGGATCTCACGACTATATCGGATGCTTTTTGAACGCTGGATTTGGATCATCACTATCGGCGGCCTATGCGGGAACGAAAACGTTTTTCCCGGACATCCCATTAAACTCCGGATTTTACCGAGCTGTCCATGTTGAGTTGCCTGAAAACTCAGTCGTCAATGCGCCTTATCCAATCGCTGTAACTGGTTTTTGTTCAGGAGCTTACGAGAAAATCATGAATGCATGTTTTGAATTATGGTCCTCTATTATTCCTGAACGGGCGCTCGCCTGCTCCTTTAATCTGGAATACTTGTTAGTTGGAGGATGGGATACGAGAGAAAAAACGAAAGAGTATTTTATGTGGTACGACTGGATGGCAGGCGGCCACGGTGGCAGAAATAAACGCGACGGTGCCAATGCAATGTCTCCCGTATTTGGAGTTGGATTAAGTATTCAACCTTGCGAAGGACAAGAGCGCTTATCCCCTGTCGTCACGACGAAACATGAAATCATCATGGATTCGGGCGGGCCCGGTGAATACCGAGGTGGTTGCGGCGTGGAAAAGGGTGGAACATTGACGGCGGTGACGGATACGGTTATGTCGTATTGTTGTGATCGTTCGAGGTCAGTAACATGGGGAATCTGGGGTGGGTTACCATCATCTCCACATGGTGCTTGGCTAAATCCTGAAAAAGAAAACAAAGAATTTCTTGGAGCGATATTTTCAAATGTGAAGGTTGAAAGCGGAGATTCATTCGTCAGGCCTTCAGCAGGCGGAGGCGGTCTCGGAGATCCTCTAGAGCGAGATCCAAATGCTGTACTCGAAGATGTGATTGATGAATATGTATCCATCGAACGTGCGGAAAAGGACTACGGTGTGGTCATTAGAGAGGTTGATAAAGATATCGACCTTTTCGAAATTGATATGAAAGCGACGACAATCGCTAGAGAAAATATACGAAAGAACCGGAAAGCATGGCTACGTGAGGATATCACTAAGGTAGAAAATGCATTTTTAAAAGGTGAAATTGATACGTATGATTTAATCCGGAAATACGGCGTTGTATTTGATCATGATACGAAGAAGATTTTGCCGGAATCCACGCGTGAATACCGAGCGATGCTTGACAAAAGAATGGTTCCTCACTGGGGATAAAACGATAATAGAATGGAGTGTAGTGGATATGAGCCAAGAATTGAAAACGAAGGCGCATCTTATTTATATAAACGGTGAATGGAGTGGAGCGGACCTTGACGAGCTAGAGGTGGTGAACCCCGCGAATGGGCAAGTTATTGGTTGCGTGCCAAATGCTGGCGAAGTGGAAGCGCATGAAGCGATTGAGGCTGCGCATCAAGCATTTCAAACATGGTCGCAAACAACAGCTTATGAGCGTGCAGGCTATTTAAAGAAGTTCCATGCGCTGATTTTGGAACATCAGGAGGAGCTTGCTCAAATCATGACCAAGGAAATGGGTAAGCCAATAAATGAATCAAGAGGAGAAGTCGCGTCAGCTGCGTCATTCCTAGAATGGTATGCAGAGGAAGGGAAACGGGTTTATGGGGAAACCATTCCTACGCATACACAGAATAAGCGTCTGCAAGTATGGAAAAAGCCTGTGGGTGTTGTGGCTGCAATTACGCCGTGGAATTTCCCGGCTGCCATGCTGACAAGAAAGATGGGACCTGCCCTGGCGGCTGGTTGTACCATTGTCATCAAGCCTTCTGGTGATAGCCCGCTAACCGCGATTAAAATGGTCGAACTAAGTGAACAAGCCGGTTTTCCAAAAGGGGTTATTAACCTTGTAACAGGTTCTTCGTCAAAAATCGGCAAAGCGATTATGGAAAATGACAAAGTACGCAAAGTGACATTCACAGGTTCGACAGAAGTCGGCAAAATGCTCATTCAACAAAGTGCGCATCAAGTGAAACGCTTATCACTTGAGCTAGGTGGACATGCACCGGTTATTATCTTAAATGATGCGAATATCGATGCGGCGGTGGAAGGTGTTGTAGCTTCTGCATTCCGTAATGCAGGGCAGACATGTGTCTGTGCCAATCGCATTTATGTGCAGTCAGGTGTTCATGAAGAATTTGTCGACAAGTTTACGAAGGCCGTCAATCTCTTAAAAGTCGGAAATGGTGCGGAAGAAACTGTAACTGTTGGCCCGCTCATTAATCAAGCAAGTGTACAGAAAGTTCGTCATCATGTAGAAGATGCCTTAGCGAAAGGGGCTACGCTGTTAACAGGCGGCGTGTCCTTGGAGAATGACGGTGGAAACTTCTATGCGCCTACAGTCTTAAGTGATGTGACAGCGTCGATGGTTGTGATGCATGAAGAGACATTTGGACCGGTAGCACCGATTCAAAAAGTGGAAACGATTGAAGAAGCAATCGCTTTAGCGAACGATACACCGTACGGTTTGGCGGCATATGTGTTTACGGAAAGTGTCTCACAGGGCACCCGCCTAATCGAGCAATTGCAATATGGCATCGTAGGCTGGAATGACGGTGTTCCTTCCGCAACGCAAGCGCCATTTGGCGGCATGAAAGAAAGCGGCTTTGGCCGTGAAGGTGGTCATGAAGGCATCGAGTCTTATTTAGAGTCGCAGTATGTTTCAATGGGCATAAATTGATAAAGGAAGCGCGATTAATGGTGATAAACCCCGTTAATCGCGCTTTTTATAGTAGACAGATCTGACATTCAGCAGAATGCTGATTAGATCAACTTTACGAGAAGTGATGTTATGTCAACCTAGTGTGTATGGTCTATACAAACCCATTCAACGGAACAGGTTACTTTAATTAGAATGTGAAACTTTTCAGGGAATTTAGTCGTAAAGAAAAATACTATTAGCGAAAGAAATCTTATAGTTTTTATGTCTGATATTGGAGATGGGTATTATGAAAAAAGGAAGCATTGGAATGGCTTTATTTACAGGTCTATTTGTTGGAATCGTGGTTTTTTTATCCGAGTATTTAATTCCTAACACAAGTCTTATTACCTCAGTGATAATTGCTGGATTATCTGCTTTAGTCGGTGGTTTGATAGGGAATAAATTATTTCCAAATAAATCGTAAAGAAACGTTCTTAACGTAAAGGATACTTTAGTTGAACAATCGGCTGCCTTTACAGGGCAGCATTTCTTATTGAGTAATGGCGTTAACTACTTCCGTGAACTGGCGTTATGTTAACTAAAGGTGCATATAATCGCGTTCAACGACTGAACACCTAATTTACAATTTAATCTTATAGCTAAATAAATCAATGGCATTAGCAAGGATCCTCTTCCAAATACATTGAATGCAGCAGGCTATAAATAAATACAGAAGTGCAATCCTCAGAAGGTGGACCTTCGTTGGCGACGAGAATGAATACTCGATAAAAGTATTATCATCAACCAAGAAGTCTCATTCACAATCGTTTCCCAAGGGATTCACATGCTATTCATGGAAAATTCACAAAGGATGAAATACTGGCCATTAAGAATATATCTATCAATATTTTTAGGATGTCTTACAAGAACGTTTAAAGCGTTTCTATAAGAAAGAATGGACTATTTCTGTTCATTTTTCGATTCAATTCACCCAAGATGTCCGTGTCGATATGACAGTATATATTCTATTATGGCGAGGTTATCCTAAAATATAATAAGTGATCAATAAAACAAAAAAATACCTGTAGTTAGGACACTTTTTTATTAGTGTCCTAACTACAGGTATAATACTCCAAATCTTAATTTGCAAATATATTTTTACTGCCACCTAGAGTATAGCTAAATGTTATTTCATCCGCTATTTTTGCTCCTATTGGTTGGCCTTTAATAACTGCACCTACAACGTTATAACCAAATAGTTTTATTTTAACTCCTTTATTGGAGTTAAAATAACTTCTATTGTGCGAAGTTTGTACCCAATCTGTTGGGAACCCTGAACTAAAAGATTTAACACTAGATACATTTGAAAACTTTTTGGATGATCCACTTCCGGTATAAGTATATTTAAGATCAACAGTAACTCTTACAGGTTGAGTAACAGCTTTAAGAGGGTTTAGTGATGTTTTCACAAATACTGTAATCCTATCATTCAGTGGACCAGCAAACGTAGTAATGAACTGATCGGATTGAAAGATGTATTTCGTATCTTCAAATACGTCTACTTGTAGGTCTTTATTCTCTTCGTCTAATTCTTTTAAAGCTTTTTCAAAATCTTCAACCGTATCGAAATTAACAATAGGTGTTCCTTCAGGTAATTCATCTACGTCAATCAATTCAATGGACCGTGAATTGTTGGCAACATCTTCTATTTCTGTTAGTATTTCTGTAGAGTACTGAGTATCTTCTGAAGACGCAAAAACAGTATTACCGATAGTACTTACCGCAAAAAGAGAGAGGACAAGAGAGGAAATTAGTTTTTTCATTTTTTCACAAACACTCCTAATCAAATATTATTTTCATCATATTTGACAATAACACAGAAAGGGGTAATTATGGATAAAAAAAACAAAAAGTTCAATGTATGGATATTGATTGTTAGTATTGTTCTTGTTATTTGTATACCTTTTATTAATGGAAGTAGAGAAAATTTTAATGTTAACGAGGGAAAAGAAGATATTTTAATAGGTATATATGGATTTCCATTTGATTGGTTACATTTATACACTAATAATGGTTTCAGCTTTCTTGGGATAGGTTTTATAGGCAATATTATATTTTTCTACTGTGTTATTAAGATCTTAATTTGGATTTATAAAAAAATATTTGGTTAGTTTATAACGCCGACAAAAACAGGGGAAATCTCTTTAGTTTCAATAAAATATTTCTGTGTATTTGTTGAGTTATAATTTCTAATTGTTGATCTACTAATATTTTCGTAAATCGAATTGCGGTTCTGGTGTCTGGTGAAATTTGAATGAAAGCAGTAGATATAAGTGTACTCAGAAGACTTCCTAATCTAACACAATGTAAATATGTTAGATTCACGAAAACAGCTTCATCCTTTGACGCACAAGGGATGAAGCTGTTTTTTGTGAGGTTTATTTTTTGCTTATCTCATTTGAATCTAATATAGCGCAAGCTATGATCAATGTAAGTTAGATTGGAGTTTGTTCGTTTTACCTTATAATGAATGTTGCTACATCAGCTTTCACTTCGAAAATCAAGAAATCCTCGTCATTCTCTACACATTTTTTTCATATCTCATTCCTTTTCCGACAGATATACCATCTTTCTGATTAAAAATCATACATGCTGTTCCCTCAGTATACTTCTCGCATTCAAACTCACTAAGAATTATTACATATCCCTGTTCAAAATAAAAAATGGGTTTAACAACATGTTCCTCAACAGCCTTTACTTCGTTAGCAAAGTGAAAATGATGTCTTTATATCCAGCTATTCACATGAGAATTAGGTGCTAAAATAACAAGTCAAAACGAACCTTGAAAGTTTTACCAGTCTACTGTATTCTTGAAATAGATTGTATGACTTTTGTGAATAAAGACACTTTTTGAAGGGGATGAGCGTAGATGAATACGATTTTTATCGCGGGGCATGCACGGTTGCCATCTGGAATGGCTGCGCAAAACATGTATGAGACATTGACGATCACAGCAGAAATCGATAAAAAATACGGAGTCATCGTGACGGCGAGCTGTACATTAGCAACAGAGCATGGCAAAGCCTTTGTACAACAATTGCTAAGGGGATATAGTTTGCGAGATGGCATTGAAAAACCCGTAGAAGAAGTAAAAAATCATTATTTGGGGAAAGCCGGAAATGCGTTAATGTCCGCATTGAGAGATTTGTATAAACAATATGATGCGTGTGTTGTATCGAAATGATAGATGTAGTAAAAATAATTTAAATATTTACAATTGTATATGAGTGTGGTAAACTTATAGTTAACGAATCATGTTAAAGTGCTCAAACGCTTAGGACACATGATCAAACACCAATGGAAATGAAAAGCCCATACTGCCTAATCTGTTGAAAGACCTTGCCGGTTTTTTCACACACAGATATCAGCCAGTTCAATCTGACGTACAGGAATTCTGTAGTCTCTTTGAATTGGCTTTTTTATTTGCCAAAAGAGAGGAGTGGAAGTGTGTCGGGAGCACTGGGGAATATTCGCGTTCTTGATTTATCACGCGTGCTAGCAGGCCCTTATTGCACAATGATTCTAGGGGATTTAGGTGCTGAAGTAATCAAAGTGGAAGCGCCGGGCGGAAGTGATGATACCCGAAAATGGGGACCACCTTTTCAGAATGATGTGAGCGCCTATTATATGAGCGCAAACCGTAACAAAAAAGCGATTACGGTTGATTTGAAATCGGAACAAGGGGTCAAAATCATTAAAAAGCTTGTTACAGATAGCGATGTCATTATTCATAATTTCAAGACGGGAACGATGGAACGCTTTGGCTTGGACTACGACACGCTCGCTGCGATTAATCCGCGAATTGTCTATTGCGCCATTACAGGATTTGGTGAAACAGGGCCGGATCGAGATGCGCCAGGGTATGATTTTATCATTCAGGCAATGAGCGGATTGATGAGCATTACAGGGGATCAACAATCCGGTCCGCAGAAATCGGGTGTTGCCATCACAGACATCTTGACGGGCATGTATGCTTGTATTGGCATTCAGGCAGCGTTACTGGAGCGGGGACAGTCTGGCAAGGGGCAGAAGGTCGATATCTCCCTGTATGATTCCGCGGTCAGTGCTCTGGTGAATATCGGAAGTAATTTCTTGATGACGGAAGAAATTCCGAAGGCACTCGGCAATGTTCATGCCAATATCGTGCCGTATCAGACGTTTAAAACATTGGATAGTGAAATGGTTATTGCGGTGGGGAACGACCATCAATTTAAAGCGCTATGCGACGTGCTCAAAGTGCCACAGTATGCGTCAGATGAACGCTTTAAAACGAATCCAGACCGTGTGCAGCACCGGGAGGTATTAATCCCTTTATTGCAGCAAGCATTTTTAACTGAACCAACAGCTTATTGGTATAAAAAGTGTCGTGAACACACGATTCCAGCTGGGCCTATCCATAATTTGAAAGATGTCGTGAACGATGCACAACTGCAATCACGCAATATGTTTCTCACACACGAACATCCAACAGCGGGCACCATTAAAATGATTGGTAGTCCATTGAAATTGTCACGCACACCGGTGGAAGTGAAGCACCACCCACCGAATCCAGGTGAACATAATGAAGAAATACTCGGAAACCTATACGAAAAAAACAACTGACAAGGGAGAGCGTTTAATATGAACTTTGAATTTACATCTGAGCAGAATCTATTGAGAAACACAGTACGTGGATTGGTAGATAAAGAGATTATGCCGAATATCGGTGAGTGGGATCGCGCGGGGAAATTCGATCCGGCAATTTGGAAGCAGTTAGCGGATTTAGGTCTCATGGGCGTTTGTATTCCAGAGCAATACGGCGGTAGCGGCATGGATTACAATGCGTTAGCTATCGTATGTGAAGAGCTGGAGCGTGGCGATACAACGTTCAGGACGGCAGTTTCGGTTCATACGGGACTGAACAGCATGACGCTTCTGCAATGGGGAACAGAAGAGCAGAAGCAAAAGTATTTGGTACCGCAAGCAAAAGGCGAGAAGATTGGAGCGTTTGGTCTAACTGAGCCTGGAGCAGGATCTGACGTAGCTGCGATGCAGACGACAGCAGTGAAAAATGGGGATCACTACGTATTAAATGGCCAGAAGACATGGATTTCTTTATGTGATGTAGCCGATTACTTTTTAGTATTTGCTTACACGGGCGATAAAGCAGAGAAGCATAAAGCGATTTCAGCATTTATCGTGGATCGTACATGGGAAGGTTTTTCATCGAAAGCGATTAAAGGGAAAATGGGAATCCGTGCTGGTAATACAGGCGAGCTGTTTTTTGAAGATGTGAAAGTGCCGAAGGAAAACTTGCTTGGGCAAGAAGGCGAAGGCTTTAAAATTGCGATGGCTGCGCTCGATAACGGACGTTTCACGGTAGCGGCAGGGGCAGTAGGGCAAATTATGGCTTGTATGGAAGCGAGCATTGCATACTGTCATGAGCGCGCAACATTTGGCAAAGAAATCGGTAAACATCAGCTCGTTCAACAAATGATTGCCAAAATGGAAGCCGGCTATCAAATGAGTCGTCTCCTTGTGTATCGTGCAGGCGAGTTGAAAAACCAGGGAAAACGCAATACACGCGAAACTTCACTCGCGAAATGGCAAGCATGTGATTTTGCCAATCAGGCTGCGGATGATGCCGTGCAAATTCACGGTGCGTATGGCTTTTCCGATGAGTATCCAGTAGAGCGCTACTTGCGTAACTCGAAAGCACCGGTCATTTACGAGGGGACACGAGAAATCCATACGGTTATGCAAGCTGAATATGCGCTAGGCTATCGTGAAGATAAGGCGTTGAACAAAATGCTTCCGGCGTGGGAAGAAGCATTGCAATATAACTGAATGGAAAATCCTGAAGGGGCAATCTCTTCGGGGTTTTTTTCATATGGTTGGATGCCGGGCTATTGCATTTGAATATGCCTAGAATAAAATCACACTTTACATATGATTGAATCTTTTCCCCAATCCACACGTATGTATAGGCAGTGTGAATGGTCGAAAGGGGAGAGTTGAATGGGCAAGTATACAATTAGTGAATTCATTAAACAAACGCAACAGGACGATCAGGTGAGTGAGTACTTTGAATTGGAAACACCGCGTATTTTGGAAGTGAATTTATCAGACATGGTATGGGCGAAAACGGGTTCAATGATTTCCTATACGGGGCAGATTAAATTCGAACGGGAAAGAATGCTGGAGCATGGGGTCGGCATGATGTTCAAAAAAGCACTTACAGGTGAAGGTACTTCATTGATGAAAGCAACCGGGAATGGTCGATTATACTTAGCGGATCAAGGGAAAAAGATTACTATTTTCGATTTGAATAATGAATCGATTACGGTAAATGGTAATGACCTTTTGGCGTTTGAACCGGGCATTGAGTGGGATATTAAACTGATGCGCAAAGTGGCGGGGATGATGTCGGGTGGATTGTTCAATGTGACATTATGGGGAACAGGGAAAGTTGCGATTACGACGCATTTTGAACCGTTAACGTTGCTTGTTCGTCCTGGAGAGCCAGTTGTAACAGATCCCAATGCGACGGTCGCTTGGTCGGGCGATTTAACGCCTGAGTTCCGCACCGATATTAGCTTCCGAACATTTCTTGGTCGAGGTAGTGGCGAGTCTATTCAAATGGAGTTTTCGGGTGAAGGCTTTGTCATCATTCAACCGTTTGAAGAAGTGTATTTAAGTGGAGGCACCCAGTCCTAAATGATAATGTGGAAATCCTGAGGGAACGTTTTCTTCAGGATTTTCCGCGTTAGTATTCTTACAACTGTGTTTATTCCCAATAGTGATAAACCTTGTGGTAGAATAGCAATTGGAGTTATTTATCTAGTAAGGAGTGCTTTATATTGAAAATCGAACCATCTCTCAAAATGTCCATATTTGAACCAGCTATTTTTGGAGATTTAAAAGCAGCTGCCGAAGCGAAAAAAGCGACAGGCGCTGAATTGATTGATTTAAGTCTTGGAAGTCCAGACCTTCCACCAGATGAAAAAGTTCGACGTGTATTATCCGAACAAAGCGCGTTGGCAACTACATATGGCTACACACTTGGCGGCACCAAACGATTTAACGAGGCTGTTGTGAACTATTACCAACGGCGTTCAGGTGTGACGTTAAATCCAGAAACAGAAATCATTCAGACAATGGGTTCTCAAGAAGGACTTGTCCATTTACCATTCGCTTTTTGTAATGAAGGGGATATCGTGCTGACGACGAATCCTGCTTATGTGGCTTATGACACGGGCATTAAGCTCGCTGGAGCCGTTCCTTATTACATGCCGCTACGTGCAGAAAATGGCTTTTTACCGGATTTGGATGCCATTCCTGCAGATGTTGCGGCGAAAGCGAAATTGCTAATTTTAAATTTACCTGGAAACCCAGTTCCAGCGTTGCCAGATGCGACATTCTTCGACAAAGTGGTGGCGTTTGCTAAGAAACATAATATCCTTGTGCTGCATGACGCTGCTTACTCGGAATATTATTTTAGCGGTGACTCACCGATTAGTTTCCTAGCAACACCAGGGGCAATGGAAGTTGGGATGGAAATCAACTCCTTATCGAAAAGCTTCAGTCTTGCAGGTGCGCGCATCGCCTATATTGCTGGGAATGCGGAGATGATTCGCATCATTAAACAGTTGAAGTCTAATTTAGATTACGGAACGTTTGGACCGATACAAGATGCGGCGGTTACGGCATTGGATAACGCAGAGGAAATTACCGATCGTTTGCGCAAAGTGTTTACAGAGCGTCATCAAGTATTGATGGCGGGCATGCGTGACATCGGTTGGGAAGCGACACCGTCCAATGGCGGCATGTTCGTCTGGGCGAAATATCCGTATGACATGGATGATAAAGCGTTTGTCTTCGAAGTCATTGAGCAATGTGGCGTCGTCATGGTTCCGGGCAGCATATTCGGTTCTGAAGGTGCTGGGTTTGTCCGATTGGCGCTTGTGCAGAAAGTGGAGAACATACAAAAAGCGGTGGAACAATTGAAGAAATTGGAAATTTGTGTAGCGAAGTAATAAGAGATTAGGAAGGGCGCGGAGATTGTGGTCCTTTCTAATCTTTTTTGTTATTTTTAAAGGGCGTGAAAGCAGTTGAAATCTGCCTGGATGTTGTAGAATAGGGGAGAGATTGATTGTAAGTGTTTGTCTATCTGATGGATGGCAAATAGTTCGTCAATCAGATGGGAGTGATACATAATGGACAAGAAACAAACCGGCTTGAAGCCGTTTTTCTCTCTTATTTTATCTACAGGAATCCCGAAGCTCGCATTAGCGATTGGTTTAACAGCGGGCGTGTTGACAACGCTTGCGGGTTTGGTTGTTCCGCTGTTAACAAAAAATCTAGTGGATGGCTTTTCTGTCGCTTCGCTAAGTGTCCCAATCATGATTGCGATTGGGGTAGCATTTATTGCCCAAGCGGTTATTGATGGGGTCTCGATTTATTTACTAAGCTATGTCGGACAAAAGGTCGTGGCGAGGTTACGAGAACGGATGTGGGTAAAGCTGATTCGTTTGCCGGTCAGTTATTTCGATAAGGAATCGAGTGGGGAAACGGTCAGCCGTGTTGTCAATGACACAGGAATTGTGAAAGAATTGATTACACAACATTTTCCGCAATTCATTACGGGAATCATTTCGATCATTGGTGCGGTCATTATTCTGCTTGTGATGGACTGGAAGATGACGCTTATTATGTTACTGGCAGTGCCTATTACGGTGGCGATCATGGTGCCTTTGGGAACGAGAATGGCAAAAATCTCTCGGGGCTTACAAGATGAAACGGCTGTTTTTACAGGAAATATTCAACAAACGCTTGGTGAAATACGCTTAATGAAAGCTTCTAATGCGGAATTGAATGAAGAGGCAAGTGGCAAAGCGGGCATTAAGAAGTTACTCAAGTTTGGCTTGAAGGAAGCGCGTATTACCGCTTTGATTGCTCCTTTTATGTATTTGGTGGTTATGGTCGTCATCGTCATGATTATCGGTTACGGCGGTATGCGTGTTGCAAGCGGCACGATGTCAACAGGGGAGCTTGTTGCCTTCTTACTCTATTTATTCCAAATCATTTTCCCGATTACATCCTTTGCGATGTTCTTTACGCAGTTGCAAAAAGCAAAAGGCGCAACAGAGCGGATTATCGATATTTTAGAGCTACCATTGGAAGAAGGGCAGGCTGGCTTGGCGATGGATATTACAGGTAAGCCCGTTCAAGTGGTGGACGTATCATTTGCTTATGAGGAAGATGAGCCAGTCATTAGTCATATATCTTTCGAAGCGCAGCCAGGTGAAATGATTGCCTTTGCTGGACCGAGTGGCGGAGGGAAAACGACGATGTTTGGCTTGTTGGAACGATTCTATGAACCGACGGCTGGTGAAATTTGCATTGGTGATGTACCGATTAAAGAGCTATCGATGGCCTCGTGGCGCAGTCAAATTGGCTATGTGTCACAAGAAAGTGCCATGATGGCGGGGACGATTCGTGAAAATTTATGCTACGGTTTAGAGAATGGTGCCAGTATTCCGGACGAACGACTGTGGGAAGTTACTGAAATGGCCTATGCGGATGAATTTATTAAAAGCTTTTCAAAAGGTTTGGATACCGAAGTTGGCGAGCGCGGTGTCAAACTTTCAGGAGGGCAAAGGCAGCGTATTGCGATTGCCCGGGCTTTTCTGCGGGACCCGAAAATATTAATGATGGACGAAGCGACCGCAAGCCTCGACAGCCAATCGGAAGGTGTCGTGCAAGAAGCGCTCACGCGATTAATGGAGGGACGCACAACATTTGTTATCGCCCACAGGCTATCCACAATTGTCGATGCAGATAAAATCATCTTTATCGAAAACGGGCAAGTGACAGGCATGGGAACCCATCACGAATTGACGCAATCCCATGCGCTGTACCGGGAATTTGCTGAGCAGCAATTGGCGTAGGATATACCTCATATTAAATAGCCCGCCGTACGGTATCTATTCTCCGGACGGTGGGTTATTTTTCATTCTTTAAATACGTTTGTCAAATCGAATTGTAACTCAGGGAAAATCCTTACGGTTAGCAGGTCAACTTTGTCATGGCTGCAAACTTAGAGTTTAACGCCATTCAGAAGCACTGTTGAAATTTGGGTATACTTTAAAAAATCTTCCGCTGTAAATTCAGGCAGATCTTTTAAAAGTCTTCGATATTCCAGTTTATCC
Source organism: Sporosarcina sp. FSL K6-1522 (assembly GCF_038622445.1). Lineage (GTDB taxonomy): Bacteria > Bacillota > Bacilli > Bacillales_A > Planococcaceae > Sporosarcina. Next base: position 144,678 of record NZ_CP152019.1, on the reverse strand, counting down.
AATTTTTTATGAAAATCATAAACGACTTTCCCTTTTTCAGTTAATTGGATAATGACTTCCCGGTTATCAAGTGGGTTCTTTGACTTGATAACCATTCCTTTTTTGATAAGGCGATCCACCATTTGGGAAAGGGCGCCTTTTGTTTTATTGGTCAATTCTGCAAGCTCTGAGATGTTTGTTTGGACTTTATCTCCGATGAGATTGATGGTATGGGCTTCTACCATGTATAGTTCATCTTCGGTCCCGTATTTTCGGGGAATGCTTTCATAGGCATTTATTTTTCTTGAATATTCATAAACAGTTTCCATCATTTCGTGGAAAATTTTCTCCTTGTCCATCTTCACTCCTCCATCCTCGTTAACAGTTATCCTAGTTCAAAATGAATTTAAAAGAGAATTTTGCTTGGTAAATATCGCTGTTATTAGTATAGCATGCTTGTATTTTATGTCTAAATGACGGGGATTTATGTTTTAATGTGAAGTAAAAACGTTCATAGTCCAACTTTGCAAATAGAAATCATTGAATTTGTGGATTGGTCTAACTTTTCTGAATTCGTAGTTGACGCTGGATAGTTTAGTTGCTATACTACTTTTAAATTCCTAGTCAGGAAAATAAATATCGCTGGAAATCATTGCTTAACTCGGCGATATGGAGGTGTTTTAGTAAACGAATTGATTTTTATCATCAAATTTGTAAGCCCTTTCATTTTGGTTATAACTTTAACATGTTAGGGAAGAACCCCTTTTTAAAAGTAATGAAATGGAGGCTACTTTGTGAACACATCGAATTTTGTTGAACACTTAAATTTACGTATGAATAATACGGGACCATTATTGCTGGCTGAAAAAGTGGAACAATATGTAATTGATATAAGAAGGGATTTGCATTTACACCCCGAGATTAGTATGCAAGAAGTAAGAACGATGAAAGTCGTTACAGAAGAATTGGAGAAAATGGGCATTCCGTATGAGATTGTTCCAGATGGCGGTATTATCGGAATAATCGAAGGAGAGAACGGGGGGAAGAGCATCATTTTAAGGGCAGATTTGGATGCACTCCCAATGGATGAGGAAGAAACAAACTTAAAGCAGGAAAAAGTAGTGATTTCACAACATGAGGGTGCTGCCCATACATGCGGTCATGATGGACATACGGCAATGCTCCTTGGCGCGGCAAAAATACTAACCCAAAATAAGGACAAGGTGAATGGTAAGGTGATTCTTGTTTTTGAACAAGGGGAGGAGATCGGGGGAGGTATTCAAAATCTTTTACAAAGACTACTTGAGATAGGAGCGGACGGAATCTGGGGAATTCACCTCAAGTCGGACTTGCCCTCGGGGAAGATTTCGGTGGATCCCGGACCACGGATGGCAGCTGCTTTTCTATTTGACGTGGTGCTTAAAGGGAAGAGTGGTCATGGTTCAAGACCGGACTTAGCGATATCCCCTTTGGATTGTTTTACGGATTTTTATCAGTCTTTACGGGCCATGCGGTTAAATGCACTTGACCCATTTCAAGCGATCACCTATTCAATTGGGCAGATTTCAGCAGGAGGAGCCGCCAATGTGATTCCTGAAGACTTGGGCTTTAGTGGAACGGCAAGATACCTGCATTATGAGCAAGGCGTGAAGGCTGAACAACAGTTTATTCGACTTTTGGAAAAGATATGTGATTTACATCATTGCACATTCGAATTTATAGCAAAGCCAAAAGCGGTCGATTTATTGGTTTACAACGATGAACGATGTTCTTCAATTGCAGAGAATGCGGTCAAATCATCGCTCGGTGCAAATGCTATTATGAATCATCCTGCTTGGATGGCATCCGAACCCTTTGCCCAATACCAAAAGCATTTCCCAGGTGTCTTTGCATTCGTCGGTATTCAAAATGAGGAAAAAGGGACGGGGGCGGAACATCATAATGCTTATTTCGATCTTGATGAAGATGTCCTGAAATTAGGTGTCGCTGCAACAGTTCAATACGCGATAGATTTTCTTCAAAATGAAAAAAACAACTAATTTTAGGCGAGAAACAGATTAAACTTTAGAAGATCTATTTGTTCAGACGAATCTTCTCCCTCGTTAAGGCATTGAAGCAAGCATAAAGAATACATTTTTCAGAGGTTGATTTGTCAGCCTAAGGGGTGCAGATTTTAGGTCAGCAACGATATGGATATAAATAGTTTGTTTGATCCCTCGGTATTTTTAAAACATGGAAACTAGAAATTCGAGTTGGACCAATAGTTCGTAAAAAATGGGGTGGAATATATGACGGCAAAAGTTTCGGAAGAATTAAAAATCGTGGAAGAAACTACAACAGGTAAGCCATCCAGGCAGCGTTTTCATCTACTTGTGATTATGCTTATTGGGATTACAGTTCTTTACTTAGACCGTGTTAATATTTCAATTATAGTAGCAGATGAAAAATTTCTCACTCAAATGGGGATACTTGGGGACCCGGTAAAAATTGGGCTATTGATGACTACGTTTTTGGGTGCCTATGCCATTGCTAACGTCGTATTAGCCCCGCTGGGAGACTATTTAGGACCGCGTAAATCAATGGTAATGGCCTATATCCTTATATGTATTTCCTTATTCCTTGGGGGGATTTCGGGTAGCTTTGCTATGCTAATTGCTGCTAGGATCATATTGGGAATTGGAGAAGGATTTTATTATCCAATGCAGAACACGTTTGTTAGGAATTGGTTCCCGCCGAAGGAGCGAGGGCGTGCGAATTCAACATGGGTTGTCGGTCAATCGTTATCTCAAGCAGTGGCTATACCGATTTTCACCTTCCTTGTTGTCACGTTCTCTTGGCAGTCAACTTTCTTTTTCGCTCTTATAGTGAGCTTAATTCCATTAAGTTTGATTTGGTTTTATACTGCAGATACCCCTCGAAAGCATAAAAAGGTTAATGAACTGGAACTCAAATATATTGAAGAAGAAATTGCTAAAGTCGAGCAAGATCAGAACGTAAATACCTCAGTAAAAGAGTCTTTCTGGGAACGGGTAAAACCATTCATTTTAAACTATCAATTCTGGTTATTGGTCTTTACCTTCGGAACCATTTCCATTATCGGCTGGGGATTAGCAACATGGTTACCGAGTTATTTGAAACAAGCACGTGGATTTTCTTGGGCAGAAATGGGATGGTTAGCAGCTTTACCATTTCTATTTGGAATCCTATTCAGCGCCAGCTCTGGTTTTTTGAGTGACAAAATAGGGAGAAGTGCACCTGTTATCTTACTGGCAGAACTTCTCTGTTGTGTAGGAGTTTACTTTGGAACAATTGTTGAAAATAACTACCTTGCAGCCGTGTTAATCGCTTTTGGTCAAGGTGTTGTAACGATGGCCGTGCCTGCTATCTTTACGTTGCTGCAGAGTATGGTTCCTAGCAAAGCAATCTCTACCGCTGCGGGAACTTTAAATGGAATAGCAGTTGGGTTCGGAGCGCTTTCTCCAGTTCTGTTTGGTTTTTTCATCAGTTTGACGGGTAATTATAGCAGTGCATTGTACTTTTTAGTCGGAGCAGGTTTATTGGGCGCGATATTAGCAGGCGTTTTAGCAATGAAAAAATTATAAATACATTTGTGCTGCAATGTTTGAAAGGACTTTGGAGCAAAAGAATATTCTGATACGACTAGGGAACGATACAGCAGACATCGAATAAGTTTTTAACTGTTGGACTGTTACATGGACATCTCAAATATAAGACTTCAATTTTTTCAATAAAGTCACTTGAAATTAAGTGAGTCTAATAATAATGACGGGAGTTTTCTGTTTCAATTTGAATGGAAATAGTTGAATTAATAGATTGATTTTACTTTTCAAAGTTTAGTATTGACGGTAAATAGTTTGGTTGTCATACTAATTTCAGATTCTTGACTGGGTAACCATATATCCTTCTTTTATGGATAAAGCGTTGGTGTTTTATAGTTTAGTTGCTATACTAACATGAAGTGAGAATATAGACAAAGTTTGATGAATGGAAAGGAGATCCTTAAGATGAAATACGATTTTAACAAAGTGATTAATCGTCATAACACGTCAAGTGTGAAGTGGGATGCAACGGAGGAATTATTCGGTGAAAAGGATTTGCTTCCCCTGTGGGTTGCGGATATGGATTTCAAAGTCCCTGATGAAGTGATACAAGCCATTCAGTCGCAAGCTGAACACGGCATATTCGGGTATACGGTAAGAATGGAAGGCTATTATGACGCTGTGATCTCTTGGATGAAAAGGCGGCATAATTGGCTTGTTGAAAAAGAATGGATTTGTTCAAGTCCTGGCGTCGTTCCTGCACTTAGTTTAATCGTACAAGCTTTTAGTGAACCTGGGGATAAGATTATTGTACAGCCGCCTGTTTATTATCCGTTTATGAAATCAATCGAGAGTCACAATCGACAAGTTGTCTTTAACCCGCTTCTATATACTGGTGATCGCTATGAGATGGATTTTGAAGATTTGATTTCAAAAATAGATTCTTCGGTTAAAATGTTGTTTCTTTGTAATCCGCATAATCCGGGGGGACGTGTATGGACTAAAGAGGAACTAAAACGACTTGGGGATATCTGTTTAGAACATAATATCCTGGTAGTATCCGATGAAATTCACTCGGATCTCGTCTTTAACCCGAATGTATATACCCCATTTGCGGCTATATCAGAGGAGTTTGCCGATAACAGCATTATTTGTACGGCGCCAAGTAAAACGTTTAATCTTGCAGGCTTGCAAGCCTCAAATATTATGATTTCAAATAAATCGTTGCGAGAAGCATTTGTAGCGGAAACTGAAAAGTATTTTCTTGGAATGACGAATACATTCGGAGTAGCTGCAACGGAAGCTGCCTATAATTTCGGAGAACAATGGTTAGAAGAATGTTTGGATCATATTTATGAAAATCTACAATTTATAACGGAATACTTTGAAACTCATTTACCAGCCTTGAAGGTTCGTCCTTTGGAATCGACCTATCTGGCTTGGATTGATTGTCGAGAGTTAGGATTTACAGCAGAGGAATTGGAGAAGTTGTTTTTAGCACAAGCAAAAGTCGCGTTGAATCAAGGCTACGTATTTGGTCCAGGAGGCGAAGGTTTTGTTCGAATGAACCTTGCCTGTCCTCGTGCAATTGTAGAGAGAGCGGTTACACAAATGGAAAAGGCTGTTCGTTCAATGGAAGCTCAACATATTGTTTGAAAATAGGGTAATAATAATTCTTAATATTAGGGGAGGAATTGCAGATGACAACTCAACAGACATTATACAAACAAACGAATAAGAACCGACTTGGAGAAATGGGGGAATTGGCACCCAACACATTTCAATCGTTTGTTAATTTTAACAAGCATGCTTTGGCTGCCGGACATTTATCTGCCAAGTTGAAAGAATTGATTTCAGTAGCGGTAGCACATACGACAGGGTGTGCTTATTGTATTGACACTCATGTGAAGCAGGCAAAGGCATTAGGGATGACAAAAGAAGAAATGGCGGAAGTAATTATGATTGCTACCGCGCTAAAAGCAGGTTCGGCACTTGCCCATGGAGTGAATGCTTTAAATGCCTATGATCAAATCGAAGATGAAGAGCTGTATAAAGCTTCCTATATCAATAGAATGTCAGAGTTTCTTGAAATCAATGAGGAGACATTTAAGGCCTTCCTCACCTTCGACAAGCAAGCGATGAGACGAGGCTTACTCAGCGTCAAAGAAAAGGAGCTTATTGCAATTGCAGTTGCCCATACGACAGGATGTCCATACTGTATAGATGGTCATGTAAAGGGGGCTAAAAGAGCTAAAGCGACGAAAGAAGAAATTGCGGAATCAATTATGGTTGCTACTGCTTTAAAAGCGGGATCTGCACTTGCGCATGGCGTGAACGCCTTAGAATCGTATGGTCATTAAATAGACTAGGGGGCTGTCCAGAAAGTCAGTAAAAACTGATTTTCTACGACAGCCTTTTTAAAATCAAACTTTCAAATAAGCCACTGTAAAGGGATTTTCATTTGTCGCAATGTCCTTGTGCGTAGCAGCTGCGCCGCCTTCAACGTGTTGCAAATCGATTTCACTCTTCTGCAAATGGGAAGACTGATTGGACGATGGGGGATATTACCGAATGCTTTTTTGTGTGTTACACCATTCATACATAAATCGAATCATCACTTTTGTAAAATCAGTCAACTGTTCAATACGGACTTTTTCATTTACTGCATGTGCATTTTGTAAGTCACCGGGACCGTAAATGACTGTCTGGATTCCAGCATCCCCAAGCCACCCACCATCCGTGACAGTAGGAGAATAGTCAACAATTGCTGGCCTGTTTAATTGAGATTCATGGCAACGCGACAATGCTCGAATGCCAGGGACATCTGCATTTATTTCTAATGAAGGAAAGATTTCTCCTTTGTCCTCGATCATCGATGTTCCACCCCATTCAAATGTGGGGGGATTGTCACGCAACCAACAATCGCTGTCAGCCAATTTACGTAAATGTGCTTCAATTTCTTGGGCGACTTGCTCATGCGTTTCGTTGGGATAAAAATGAACAGTAATCCACAATCGGCATTCATCTGCGATAAAAGCGGGATGTCTACCGCCTTCAATAACAGCTGGGTTAATGGTCGATGAGCCGGCAGGGAATCCGGGATAACTTTTTACGACCGCCCAATGGCGTTCCAAGTCTTGTAATCCAGCAATCATTTTCATCATCTTTTCAATTGCGCTTGCCCCATGGAGACCGCCGCCCGCGTGAATCATACTTCTTCGCGTCGCGTCATGATGGGTAGTTGGGCTTTTAATCGTTACCCATCCCGTAATGACGCCGCCTTGCCCTTGAATATGCAGATCGGACGTATCGACAACAACCGCAAAATCAGCGGTATAGCCTCGTTTGGTACATTCCAATGTTCCTGCTTCGCCGACCTCTTCACCAATAACCGATTGGAAAATCAAATCACCAGAGAGATTGAGATTCGCTTCTTTTAATAATTGAATGGCGAACAGGGAGGAGGCGAGTCCACCTTTCATATCTGCCGCACCCCGACCGATCAAATGTCCGTCTTGAATCGTTGGTTGAAAGGGGCCTGTCTCCCATTGCTCGTGCTCATCTATTTCCGCCACATCAACATGTCCGTTAATAATTAAGCTATTATACCGTTCGGCATCCGTTCCTTTCAATAGACCCACAACGTTCGGATCATTTGGATACACATCCCACTGGTCGATAGAAAAATCGAGGGACCGTAAAAATTGGGCGATAAAGTCCTGCACTTCTTTTGTATTTCGGGCAGGCGGACTTGGTGTCTCAAATTGGATTAGTGCCTTTGTAAGCTTGATAAGTTCGTCCTGTCGTTCGTCTACTTGCGTTAGTAATTGTTCAATGGCTTGCATGAAGATCCCCCCTTTTATAAATTAAAAAACCACTTTCGCATAATCGAAAGTGGATAAAAACGCATCAAAAAATGCGTGAATCAGTAATTATCACTTCCCTACGCTAGCATAATCTAGATCAGGTAATTAGGGTTAAGACATAGGTCTCTCTCAGCTTTGCAGCACCCCTAGTGTAAAACGCTATGAAATTAAGTCTATCTAAACTTTTACATACATCAGAAATTAAGTCAACCAATGATTATACAAGTCTTGCAACAATAAGCAATGCGTGTTAAAGTATTCATACTATTACATGAACGGGGGTGGGGAATGATGTTAGATACTGTGTATGCACGTGAAAGTCTATTGGAATATTTAGCTACTTCATGTGCGATTACGCATGAAATTGCACCTAACGGGATAAGTCTGTCCTTTTTTAGCCAATTTCAGTAATCACACAGCTGTTTAGCATTTGTTCCTTACGATACATTTTTAAGGGGAAAAGATCGCTTATACAGGGTCTTTTTTGCGTTGTCTAGACCCTTATACTTTTCAGGAGTTGCTTCCAGCTGTGATAACAGAACGAGGGGAAGCGGAAGAAATGATCTGTACAATTCAACAACTAAGCAAAATGCTTGGTGGCAATATGATATTTGAAAATCTTTCATTGGACATAAAATCGGGAGATAAATTAGGAGTTGTCGGCCGCAATGGTAGCGGGAAAACAACATTATTTAAGCTGATTGCAGGAGTGGAGCGACCAGACAGTGGTGCGTTGCATTTTAAAAAGGGAACTCAAATCGGTTATTTGGCGCAAGTCCCTTCATTCGCTAAAGAAACAACGGGCTATGATGTGCTGAATAGCGCATTTGAAGAACTAAAGGCTATGCAAGTGAAAATGGAGCAGTTGGAAGTAGAGCTTGCCAAACCTCAAGGTGACATGGAAAGATTGCTTCGTCAATACGGCGATTTGCAGGAAGAGTTTGCTCATCGTGATGGCTATGCTATCGATTCAGAAATCGATAAGGTGATCAATGGCTTGCAATTACAAGCTTTTGTCGGACGTTCTTTTGAACAATTAAGTGGCGGTGAACAAACGAAGATTATGCTTGGCAAGCTGTTATTGACGAAGCCTGATTTATTGCTATTGGATGAACCGACGAATCACTTGGATTTATTTGCGGTCGAATGGTTGGAGGGCTATTTAACAGACTATCAGGGAACAGTCGTCATTATTTCGCATGACCGTTATTTTTTAGATTGTGTTGTGACGAAGGTTGCGGATTTGGAAGAGGGAGAACTCCATCTTTATTACGGGAATTATTCTTCCTTTATCCAAGAAAAAGAACAGCGTCTGATGCGAGAATTTCAAGATTATGAAGAGCAGCAAAAGAAGATGAAAAAGATGAGAGATGCCATTAAGCGACTTCGTCTGTGGGCGAATGAGGCCAATCCACCGAACGCAGCCTTGCATCGGCGAGCGCGTAATATGGAACGAGCATTGGAGCGAATGGAGAAGGTGCGAAAGCCGTTGATTGACCCGAAGAAAATGGCGCTGTCGTTTGAAGCTGCACCGCGCAGTGGCAAGGAAGTCGTTGTCATGGAAGGCGTCACGAAGTCATTTGGACAACAGCTGTTATTGAAAGAGGCGGACTTTCATGTGTATTGGAAGGATCGTACTGCGATTGTTGGTCGCAATGGCAGTGGAAAATCGACGATATTGAAGATTTTATTGGGCGAGTTATCGGTGGATGGTGGATTCAGCAAATTGGGGAGCAATGTGAAAGTAGGATTCTTATCACAGCATTTTGAAATTGCTGATCCAAAAGCGCGTCTTATCGATGTTTTTCGGGCAGATGTCCAAGTGACAGAGGGAGAGTCACGCCATCTATTAGCAAAATTCATGTTTTATGGGCCAGATGTGTTCAAGCGTATCGGGGATTTAAGTGGTGGAGAACGGATGAGACTTCGTTTGGCGCAGCTCATGCATCAGGATATCAATTGCCTAGTGTTGGATGAACCAACGAATCATCTGGACATTGAATCACGCGAGGTGCTCGAAGAAGCATTGGAGGATTTTACAGGTACCATCATTGCCGTTTCGCATGATCGTTATTTTTTGAATAAATTATTTTTCCGCACAGCGTGGTTGGAAGATGGCGTGATTACAACGTTTGACGGGCCGTATAACTGGGCACGTGACAAATGGCAGGAGCTTCAAAGTCGGCAGATAGTTGAAGTAGTGGCACCTGTAGTGGTGACGAAGCCTTCGAAAGAAGCAAAGGTTGTGAATGTGGAAGCAGAAATTGCGAAGCTTGAACTTGCCATCACTTTATTGGAAAAGGAGATGGAATGTGAAACGGATTGGAAGAAGTATGAATGGTTAACAGGGGAATTGTCTGGCATGAAAGAGCAATTAGCGTCTTATTATGAGCAGTGGATGAGTGAAGTGGAATAAATATCGTGCCTGTAGGGGAGAGATTCCTTTTCAGGCATTTTTAACGAGTTAGATTTGTGAAGCCATTTCCAATTAATGAAACCTACACCTCGCTTAAACGTTTCAATAGTAGGATTAATTAGCAAAAAACATAAAGGGGGAGTAAATACGATGGGTTGGCTGAATGTTGGTAGCCTTGTGCTTGGATTAGTTGCGTGGATACTTCCTGTTGTCAGTCTCATGCGATATAAACAAGGTGAGCATAAGAATTGGGTTGCATTTTCTATGATGAGCGTCAGTGCTTGTGCCATTGCGCTGCTTTTCCAGATAGTTTATAACCACCACCTAGTCACGATTAATGATTGGACTGCTCTTATGGATACCACGGAGAGCTTGGTGAAGGTTGGTGCAATTCTTCTTATCGTTACGATTGTATTAAATGTGGTGACGCTGATTGCATATCGTAACAGAACGGCAAAGTAAGATACGACTGACAAAGAAAAAACTTGCATAGTTCCACCACCCGGTGTAATATAATGACTGAATGACCGTAATCGTATTTCGGTCACTCGTCTAATCTCTTCGAAATGAGGTGGGAGAAATGGATCGCAGGCAGGAGATTTTGGAGGCGGCAGCAAAATCATTTTCACTTTTTGGCTATAAGGCGACAACGATGGATCAGGTCGCGAAAATTGCCAATGTCGGTAAAGGAACCATCTATACTTTTTTTGCGAACAAAGAAGAATTATTCAATGCCATTGTCGTGAAAATGATCCATGAAATGCGAGCCGAAGCGGATTCAGTTGCTGTTGAAGGCGCGTCGTTTGAGCAAAATGCACATGCGAGATTGATGCGGATGCTGAATTTCCGTGAGACGCACCAATTGTATGCGAAGTTGGTCGATGAAGAGAAAGAGCTTCGTACACCAGCAGTAACGGAAGTGTTGGAGACGATTGAAAAAGAAATCGTCTTGTATATAAGAACGAAAATGGAAAAAGCGATTGCCAAAGGCGAGCTGAAACCTTGTGACACGGAGCTCGTTGCTTATCTGTTATTTAAAGCGTATATTGCCCTCGTCGCTGATTGGGGAAAGAATCACGAGGCTGAGCTTGAAGAGGAACGAATTGTTGCGTTATTGAGTGGGACCATTTTCAAGAGTCTCTTACTATGAGACTTCTTTTTTTATTACAAAATGACCATTTGAGGGAAATGGTCAAATGGTTTTTATTTATTCAGCAGAAGCCGTCACTTGTATGGATGGCGGGATGAATATGATTTTATAGGAGATGTAAAGATGAAAAAAACAATGACTTGGGCGGAGTGGAAACAACTGCTGCGTTCACGAAAATTAATGGTGCCAATGATTGCGATTTTATTTATCCCAGTCTTGTACGCAGGGATGTTTTTATGGGCGTTTTGGGATCCATATGCCAATATGGCGGATTTGCCCGTCGCAATTGTGGATCTAGATGAAGGCGCAGAAATGGACGGTGAACAGTTAGCGCTTGGGCGAGAGCTAACCGATAAATTAATAGATAGTAAGCAGTTTAATTTCATGAAAGTATCGCAAGCGGATGCGGAAAAAGGGTTGAAAAATCAAGATTATTACGTTGTCATTGAAATACCAGAAAACTTTTCTCAGCACGCGACGACACTTCTTGATGACGAACCTGAGAAACTAACGATGGTCTATAAGCCGAACGAAGGTTTCAACTTCCTTTCTGCACAAATCGGTGAAACGGCAATGGATCGAATTCGTGCAGAGGTAAACGAACAAGTAGCGTCAACGTATGCGGAAAAGTTGTTTGATTCCATTGCTGAAATGGGTGACGGTTTTGGCGAGGCGGCGGACGGTGCAGGTGAATTGCATGAAGGTGCGGCGAAACTGGCGGATGGTGCCGATGAGTTGAAAGGCTATCTTGAAACATTAGCAGGCAGCACAATTACACTGGCTGACGGATCTAACAAACTAGCCAAAGGCGCAAGTGATGCGGCTAAAGGGGCTAATGAGTTAACTAAAGGGATAGGTGCATTATCGCAAGGGTCGAAAGAACTTCTTGCGGGGGCTCAACAAGCGTCAGCAGGTGCTGGCGGATTAAAAGATGGAATTACACAGTACACTGCAGGTGTAGGTGAACTCGCTACAAGTTACGGCCAAATTGCGCAAAAGGAACAAGAATTTGGTGCAGCTGTCGGTACGTTAAGTGGAAAAACCGCTGAATTACATGCGGCAGCGAACAAACTGGCAACGGGCTCAGCGAATGTCAATGGCGGTATTAATCAATTAGCAGAACAACTTGCACCAATCATTGCTTCGCTTCCGGAAGAACAGCAGGCTGCATTAAATGGTGCACTTGGTCAACTGAAACAAGGAAGTGCTGAACTATCTGGCGGTATGCAACAACTAACGGCTGGAACGAGTGCTTTATCAGGAGGGGCGACCGAACTAAAGGGAGCTGCTGGTCAACTCGCAGGTGCGCATAGTCAGGCATTGGCGGGCGTGCAGAAGCTGAATGGTTCTTCAGCGCAACTACTGGAAGGTGCCAATGCCCTTGCAGCAGGTAACGAAGAACTTTCAGCGGGCGTTGCGAAATTGTCAGAAGGGGCAACAACGGCTGAGAAAGGTTCGGCTGACTTGGCGGCAGGACTTGCTTCATTAACAGAAGGGTCAGGGACACTTAAAGCAGGAACGGATACATTGGCATCAAAATCTAAAGAACTTGCTGACGGCTCTGTCACATTGGCAGATGGCATGGGAGAATTGAATGAAGGTACGTTAACACTGCAAGAGAAACTAGCAGAAGCCAATCAAACGGCAAGTGAAGTGAATCCAACAGAGAAAACATATGGCATGGTAGGGTCACCTGTTGATGTCGAGAAAGATAGCATTAACCACGTGCCGAACTATGGTACAGGATTTGCACCGTACTTCTTATCACTTGGCCTATTCGTAGGTGCACTTTTACTGTCAATCGTTTTCCCACTTGTAGAACCGGCAATCAAGCCAACAGGCGCATTTAGATGGTTTACAAGTAAAGTGTCTGTATTAGCGATTGTTGGTTTGTTACAAGCATTGATTGCGGTAGTGATCGTCAAGTACGCACTTGGCATGGAAACGGTCAATACACCGTTATTCATCCTAACGGCGATTATTACGAGCTATACATTCATCGCGATTGTGCAAATGTTTGTATCAATTTTAAGTGACGCAGGTCGCTTTGTAGCGATTCTCATTCTGATATTGCAATTGACGACAAGTGCAGGGACATTCCCACTTGAATTGATTCCAGCGCCGTTGCAAATTTTCAATACGTTACTACCCATGACGTACTCAGTCCATGCGTTTAAAGGCGCCATCTCGATCGGCGATACCGCATTCGTTTGGACGAATAACGGTATCTTACTCGGATTCATGGGCGCGTGTTTAGCCATTACATTTGGTTATTTTGCGTTGTTGTATACGAGAAGATATTCGAAGAAAGCAGTGGAAGCATAAGTGAAAGCCCCTTTACATGGAGAATGTACTCCAAGTAAAGGGGTTTTTTTACGATCCGACAAAATCGCCACCATCTACATGAATGGTTTGGCCCGTCATGTAACTGGAATCCTGAGAAGCCAAAAACACGTAAGCGGGTGCATTTTCTGCAGGCTGACCACGGCGTTTTACTGGCGTATCAGCTCCGTGTTGTTGGACTTTTTGCTTATCAAACGTTGCGGGAATAAGAGGCGTCCAAATTGGGCCGGGGGCGACGGCATTGACACGGATTCCTTTCATTGCCAAGTTCAGCGCAAGTGAACGTGTAAACGAAGTAATTGCTCCTTTGGTCGCAGAATAATCCATTAAACCTGCCGAACCGTTATACGCTGTAATAGATGACGTATTGATGATGGTATCGCCTTTAGTCATATGATTCAATGCCGCTTTCGTCAAATAGAACAGGCCGAAGAAATTGGTATCGAATGTCTCGCGAAGTTGGTCAGCAGAAATCGCAGAGATGTCATCTTGTGGGAACTGTTTTCCAGCATTGTTGACGAGAATATTCAAACTGCCGAATGTATTGATCACTTCGTCAATGAGTTGCTCACAATATTCCTCTTCGCTAATATCAATGCGGATTTTTAGCGCTTTGCCGCCATATTTTTCAATGAGTTTTACGGTTTTATCTGCATCGATATCTTCTTGCTCATCCAGATAGGCGATAGCTACGTTCGCACCTTCCTTGGCAAAAGCGACCGCAACTGCACGCCCGATTCCGCTATCGCCACCTGTAATTAAAGCGTTTTTTCCTTGTAATTTCCCTGAGCCTTTATAATGTTCATCGTCATAAATCGGTGCCGGTTCCATTTCCGCTTCGACCCCGGGTTGTTGGGGCTGCGTTTGGCCTTGGACTTGTTTATCAATCTTTTCATATGGATCTTTCGGCAAATTATTTCCTCCTAGACAGCTGTTATCTAAGAAGTCATGCCCACAAGGATTGTAATATAAACGGAAAATGTATGAATATTGTCAGGGGCTGTCAGTCATTGATCGAGCGCATATAATTGAATGGCCTCTTCAGCAGTCATCATTTCATCAAACGGTAAAAAACGACTGTACACTTCCTTGAACTGGATATCTCCTTCGAATTCATCGGATAGCTCAAAGATGTCTAACATTTTGACGAAGCGCCAAGTCGTTTGACCGCCAATCGCATTTTCATAAGTATCATTGACGAAATGTTCGATAACCATCTGCTCAATCAATTCTTTATGTGTGGCCCGAAGCAAAATAATCGATTCTTCAAATGTTTTTGAAGGTGGTATGGGAGCTGGTGTTACGATGGATTCGAGTAATAATTTAACAGAAAAGACTTTCATAAAATATCACCTCCGATTGTTTGTAGTATGCCAAAGACAAACGAGAAGTTCAATCTTTCAGAAAATAGTGAAACGAAATCTTGTTATTGGAGTCTAATGGTGTGACAAGCGATAGGGAAGGGGTTGGTTACATTGAAAAAATCGGCTATTTGGCTAATAGTAGCGGTATTTTTAACCATCATTGTTGTGATGGTTGCTTTGTTGATTGACAAAGTGACTGTGACGGCATCGGACATTGCGCTGACGGAACAAGGCTGGCGTGCAAATTTTTCAGCGCCCGTAAAAGCAACCGCAATTGGTTCAGATGATTTGTATGTAGCGGATCGGGAAGGGAAGCGAGTGACAGCGACCATTACGCTGGATAATGAAGGAAAAACTGTGCATGTGAAGAGGCTTGAACCAGGTTCTTACACACTGCATGTGAAGAAAAATGCAGTGAACGGCAAGTTATTGAAAAGTCTGCCGGTAAATGAAATCAAGTTTACGGTACATGAAACGATAGAGTCTGTTGCATCTGCAAAAGAATTGCAAGCCTATTTTGAACGTGCACTGGCATTTCAGGAGTCTGCCACAAAAAAGCTGCGATTTGGGTTAGAGAATATGGTGAGCGAGGACAGCGCCAAATCGGAGAATGCGACGAGTGGGGCATCGGATTATTCTGCGACGAATAACCAAGTAGAAGGGGTTGATGAAGCGGATCTTGTTAAGACGGATGGCGATTTTATTTACACGGTGTTGGGTGAAGGAACGGTTACGATTACCGATATTCGGGATCCGCAGAACATGCGAAAAGTAACGGAGTTAAAGATGGAGGGGGAGTTTTATCCATCTCAATTATTTCTTCATCGTGAAACGCTTGCCGTGTTGGGGAATAGATATGACTATAGGCAACCGAAGGTGAAAGGCGGTCCAGCAATGGATATGCAGCCGATGCATGGGATGACAACTGTGCAATTGTATGATGTCACGAATCCTGAAAAACCTGTACTTCTGCGGGAAGTAGGTGCTGAAGGGAATTTGACGGGTGCACGGAAAACGGAGGACACGCTGTATTTTATAACGAGTGTTTATCCATATGTGTGGGATGCGGCAACACTTGAAGGAGACGTACTTCGTCCAAGTAAGTATGATTCGAAGGTGGGTTACGCTACGGAGCGAGTTGCGTATCAAGATATTGCGATTTTACCTGGAGCCATCGAGCCTTCTTATTCAGTCATCACGGCTATTGACCTTGCTTCACCTGCGGAAAGTCAGTTTGTGACGAAAGGCTACTTGGGTGGTAGCGAACAGCTGTATATGTCTACAGACAATCTTTATTTGACAGCAACTATGTATGACGCGGCACGTACGATGAACGAGAGCATGACAGTTTGGGGCGGAGGTGCTGCAGACACAGAGGTATTCAAATTTACCTTGAATGGAACGGACGTTACGTTCCAAAGTTCAGCGACGCTGAAAGGAACCATACTCAACCAATTTTCGATGGATGAGCACAACGGATATTTCCGCGTTGCGACGACAGAAGGGAATATGTGGGATGAGCAAGCGCCGTCTAAAAATCACTTGTTTATTTTAGATGAAAAACTGACCATTACGGGCTCCGTCGAAGGGCTTGCAAAGGGCGAACGTATTTACTCTGCACGCTTTATGGGGGATAAGGCATACATGGTGACGTTTCGTGAAACAGATCCACTTTTCGTCATTGACGTGGCGGACCCTGCCACGCCGAAAGTACTTGGTGAGCTGAAGATACCAGGTTTCAGCAACTATTTGCATCCACTCGATGCCAATCATCTCATTGGATTTGGCTATGAAACAGTGGCACAGAAAAATCCGGGAGGCGGCGAGCCGCTCATCACGACGTTGGGCATGAAAATATCTCTATTTGATGTGTCAGATTTTGCGAATCCGAAAGAGAAGGATACAGAAATCATCGGTGGCAAAGGAACGTATTCGCAAATCCAGTATGATCACAAGGCGCTGTTCCAGCATAAAGAACGCAAACTCTATGGCTTCCCAATCAGTATTTACAACGAAACAGAGAGAGACGGCTATATGGACTTCGAGAGTTCAGGTGCGCTCGTTTATGAGATTACAGCAGAAAATGGCATCAAGTTAAAAGGAGACTTAGTGACGAAAAAAAGTCGTGGGGAGCAATATGTAGAGTGGGAAAGAGAAATCCAACGTATGCTGTATAGTAAAGATGTGCTGTATACGATTTCGATGACGGACATCAATAGTTACTCGCTCGATACGTATGAGCAGATTGGTAGTGTGGGAATGAAGTGAAGTGAGGGGAAGGTCCGACCGTGTGTCGGGCCTTTTTTAAAGGGGGCTCGTGAAGCGCGCAATCGCCTGTGTGGACCACGCAAAGTGTCCTGCGAAGCGCGCAATCGCCTGTACGGATCACGCAAAGTGTCCTGCGAAGTGCGCAATCGCCTGTACGGATCACGCAAAGTGTCCTGCGAAGTGCGCAATCGCCTGTACGGACCACGCCAAGTATCCTGCGAAGCACGCATAAAGTGTCCTTCCACGTCCACCTTCCATTTTGTTCATTGTCATTTGTCACCTATTTCGTTAAGATTATTCAAAAGGACTTCCGAGGGAGGTGTAGCATGGCAACGGTAGATAAAGAGATGGCGATAGATTGCTGTTTGTTGGCGGGGCGTTTGATGATGGAAGCGGGAGCTGAAACCTATCGAGTAGAAGATACGATGGAGCGCATGGCTGAGACGCAGAAGTTGTCGGCGACACATAGCTTTGTGACACCGACGGGTATCATTTTTACGCCGGGTAGTCCGCATCATACGAAGCTGATTCGCATTAAGAGTCGGACGACAGATCTTGAAAAAGTAGCACTCGTCAATGATGTTTCACGCAAATTATCCGCACAGGAATATACACTTGAAGAAGCCTATGCACGATTGCAAGCGATTGAAAAGGCGAATGTTATGTTTCCGTTATGGTTACAAATTATTTCGGCGGCCATTGCGAGTGGTTGTTTCCTCATTTTGTTTGAAGGGATTTGGTCGGATGTCCCAATAGCTATTTTTGCTGGCGGGGTGGGGTTCATCATTGCGACGCTTATGCAGGAGTTGACGAAAGTCAGCTTTTTTGCTGAATTCATCGCGGCATTGACGGTTGGTTTGATGAGCTTCGGGGCCATTCATGTTGGGCTTGGAACAGAGTTGGATAAGATTATTATTGGATCCGTTATGCCATTAGTTCCGGGTCTTCTCATTACAAATGCGGTACGTGACTTGATGGCCGGGCATTTTGTGTCAGGTTTATCCAAAGGGGCGGAAGCTTTTTTAACGGCGTTTGCCATTGGGGCAGGCGTGGCTTTCGTATTATCTTTTTAACAGGAAGGAATGAAGTTCACTTCCTCTTTGTTAAAGCCTTCGGTGGATGTCACAGATTTTTAGAGGTATTTTTCGAGTCTGCTCGAAAAAATCTGGACGCAATTACTCCGAGGCGTAATTGGTATGGAAAATGGGGTGGAGACGTTGACGTGGGTCATACAAGCGATTTTGAGTTTTCTAGCGGCGACGGGGTTTGGGATTATTTTTAATGCCCCGCGTAAAATGTTATTCTATTGTGGTTTTGTCGGTATGACAGGCTGGTTAGTTTATAGTGTGGCGAACGAATTATCAGGTGATGCGATGCAAGCATCCTTTTTAGGCGCTTTTGCTGTCGCCATTGTCGCCCATATTTTCGCTAGACGTTTTCGAACACCGATGATCATATTTAGTGTGGCGGGAATTATTCCACTTGTCCCAGGAGGAATGGCGTACAATGCGATGCGTCATACTGTCGAGAACGACTATATTACAGCGATTTCATTTGCATCACGTGCATTTATGGTGTCGGGGGCAATTGCTATGGGGCTAGTTTTTGCCGAAGTTATTATTCAGCTCGTCTTCCGTTCGGCAGCGAGAAGGAAAAAGACGACAATTACGTAAAAACGGAGAATCCTTCATTTGAAAGATTCTCCGTTTTACTAATCAACATGAATAGTATCTGCATTAACAGGTGCGCTAATGTAATAGCCTTGAACCCCATCTACACCTAGTGTTTTAAGCAGGTTAAATTGTTCCTCAGTTTCAACGCCTTCAGCGACAACATAGAGGCCCATCGATTTACCGAAACGAATCATCCCTTCGACAAGTTGCTGGGTCTTTGGATGCGTCAATAATGACTGTGTGAAGAGCCGGTCAATCTTAATCTTTGAAACGGGCAAATGTTGCATATAACGGAACGAGGCATAGCCTGTACCAAAATCATCGAGTGCAAATCGGATGCCTTGATCTTGCAACTCTTTCATTTGCGAGATAATAGACTGCTCAACTTCGGCTTGGAACGCGAATTTTTCCGTGATTTCAAGCTGAAGACAACTTGCAGGACATCCTGTTTGATGAAGGATTTCAGTGATTTTTTCTTTCATGCGTGAATTGCTAAACTCGCGCACGGAAGAGTTCACCGCAATACTGACGGCGTGTCCTTGTGTATACAAAGTAGTTGCGAGAGTTGCTGCGTTTTCAAGGACGAATGCACCGATTTCATGGATGAGTCCATTTTCTTCTGCTACCGGGATGAGTTCGTCGGGTGAAATATGTCCGAGTTCGTCATCTTCCCATCTGACAAACGCTTCATACATATTGATTTTTCCCGTCGCAAGGTCGAATTGAGGTTGATAGACAACTTGCAATGTGTCTTGATTCAACGCAGATAGCAGTTTGCGATCAATGATTGCTCGTCGATTGAGCCCTTTATGTGACTCGGCAGACAGCGAAGCAATTTTCCCACCGCCATTGTCCATCACATCTTTGGCAGCGGCTAAAGCGGCTTTCATCAGATGATTATAGGTCTGTTGGTCCTCAGGATAACGAACGATTCCACCGCTAACGGATAAAGGTAAAGCGTTATTGTCGATATAAATCGGTTGTTGTTCCAAGAATTGTAGGAATCCTTGTACATACCAATCACCGAAAGGGGTAAGTACAACAAATTCATTGACACCAATCCGAGCAATGGGATTGTCTTGGAAAAATCTTTTCAAACGATTTGTGAACGAGCGAACGAGTTCTTTTTCCGATTCTGAGGATTGCAGATCCTTCAGCGTGTAGTAATGATCAATCGTTATGTAGACGAAGGAGAAGTGCCGCCCTTCCGCAATGGCTTCATCTACAGTTAGTTCTAGTTTGTGGCGGCTCATCAGATCTGTTTCAAAATCGATGAATGCAATTTGTTGTAGTTGTTCGCGTAATTGAACATCGTCTGTGACGTCCAACTCGAGAAGTGTTAGCGAAACGAAGTCGCTATCGTCTTTGATGAATGGAATGGCGATCATCTTAACGAAATAAGGCTGACCAAGACGTGTCATTTTTTCAACAGTGCCGAACCATGTTTTTCCGCTAGAAGTGCGATTCCAAATAAGATGTGCTTGTGCTTGACCCTCAGGCGTATCGGGGAACATTTGCCAAAATGTTTTTCCGAGTATCCGCTTCGGTGTCCATTTGCTAGTGTCCAAGAAAATCTTATTCGTGTAGGTGATTAAACCTTCACGATCTGTACGGGTAACCATATAAAATTGTTCGAGACTTTGCATGACGTCCGGCAGTTCTGGTAGGAATTGCCTATGTTTTGATTTCATTTTAACGTCTCCTTCAAAATGTACTATGCTATTATCATTATAGGGAAGTTATACTTAGTATACATCAAGAAAACGACATATGGATACTGTTTCCTCCTGCTTGGGGATAAATGGCTATAAATGGGGGAGAAAAATGGAGAGAATAAAAGGGATTACTATGATTGTCGTAGGGGCGATGTTATGGGGAGCAACGGGACCGATGATGGAGTGGATGCTTGCAAATAGTGCGATATCAGTTCCATTTATGCTCATCATTCGTCTATTGATTGCGGGGACGTTTTTGCTTGTATTTCTGAAAGTAAAAGGTCAAAAAATCACAGCACCTATACGCCAAAAGATATGGGTGCGTCCAATTGTCATATTTGGTATTTTGGGAATGTTAGGTGTTCAATATACATTTGTCTCTTCGATTCAAACGAGTAATGCTGTTATTGCGACGTTATTTCAGTTTCTAGCACCGATTTATATTATCATATTCGTCTCATGGAAACAAAAAGCATATCCACCGACGGCGCAAGTACTTGGTATGGCTGTGACGATTGTCGGGCTATTTTTTCTTCTCACGAATGGCTCATTGTCCGGCTTCGCCTTGAGTCCGGTGGCGGTTCTTTGGGGTGTATTGGTCGGTTTCACCTTTGCATTTTATACGCTATACCCCGTGCGGTTGATGCAGGAATGGGGTGTGCTGTTAGTAGTCGGCTGGGGTATGCTTATCGGCGGTTTTGCGCTTATGCTTATGAATCCGTTAATTATTATAAAGGAAATCCATTATTTATTAGAGTGGGAAATTGCCCTTATGCTTGTTCTAGTGATTATTGTAGGGACGCTTGCATTTGTATTATTCCTCAGCAGTATGACATACATATCTCCAGTAGAAACAAGTATTTTATCGAGTTTTGAGCCGTTAACAGCCATGGTAATTTCGGTCATTTGGTTCGGGCAGGTGCTCGGCATGTGGCAGTTGGCCGGTGGAATTGTTATGCTCATTGGCGTGACGTGGCTATCGGTTGCGGGGAGTAGGGTGGAAACGTAAAAATAGAGAAGGACCGACTCCTACTGGGAATCGGTCCTTTTGTCAATGTCTAACGTATTCGATGAGATTCTCAGATGACGTTTCAATATCGACACCTTCTGGAACGACTAAATAAACGATAGTCGATCTGAATGCAGAACTGCCGAATGAGGAATTTTGGATACTTGTTTTTGTCATTTGGTTAAGGAGTATAGCTTCATGGAACGTGATATATTGAACTTCTGTCAAAGGTTGTTGGGGAATGATGAGTGTGTCATCCTGCCAAATAGGTTTTGCAATCGTCACTTTATCAGAGAAATCGAGATCGTTGACAAAGAACATAGGCTTATAAATCAATTCCTCAATGATGCCATCTTGCTCATTTTTACGCTGTATATAGATATAAGCGCCATCATAATCATTCCGGATTTTGAGCGTGTTTCCTACAGGATGCGTTCGTTTGTCAATCAGCTGCGAATTGTAAGTTTCGCTAATTATCCCAGTACTAAGGGCGTTATCTAGTTTGGTATAATCCGATTCCGTTAATTCGCTTACGGGAGAAAATGATTGATATTGCCGTTCAACAAATTCTGAAATAATGAGCACAGCAAGTAGAAAGACAACATAACCAACAATGACGGCGAAATGGTTTCTTCTACTAAAGCGGATTGTTGTTTTCCGGACAGTCGGTTTATTCCGCCAAAGAAGGAAGTAGAACGTACCAACGATGATAAGGAAAAGAAGTAAGAAAGAGATCATCTTCTCACCTCCAAGCGATTTGTAATAAGAATAGAAGTCGCAAACAATCCAAGAATCGTACTGCTCACCTTCAATAAAAAGACCGTCATGGAATGCTCATGCCAAAAAAATGCGAAAATAGATTGCATGAAAGAAAAGGTTGCCCACGTATTTTCTATGATCGTAAGGGCAATCCACCCTATCACGAATAGCAAAAGGAAAATCTTATTCAGTTGGATAAACATGCCGATGGTATAGCTCACCATAAAGAACAGTAGCGTATAGGCAATGGCTGTCGCAAGTCGTATGAAAAAATCAGATGGAGCTACAAGTAGCCCAGGTGTAGTAACGATGATGTCTTCAAATTGTAGAATGGCATATAATTTTACAACAGAGCCCGTTAAAACAGCAGTTACTCCGCCAATGATGGAAGCTGTTAGCATAAATAAGAAATTGGTTACATGATAGCTCAATCGATTTGACACAAACGTAAAGGATTCGTTGCGTTGTGCTTCAGACGTTAATAAAAAACCTAGAATACACGCCCAAAACAAGGTAGCGGCAACAACAGCATCGTTCGACAAACTTTGTTCATAAAGTTGAAGCGCATCATAACCGTGTGAAAATCCTCCACTGATATTTGTGAACAGGAGGACAACTTGTAAAATAATCAGTGTCGTAAACGCCGCAGCGTTGGCATTCATCTTAAAACGGAATTGTCGGATGACTATGTCAAAGAATTTCGGTTCGGTCAAATACATCATCAATCGCTCCTTTCGATTTGTTGGTTAAAGCGATATAAGCGGCATTCGCTGAAACGGGTGAAATGATTATGCCATCTGCTTTTATGCGGCTGATTTCATCTTCAGTAAATGTATTTTCCACTAGCCATTCAGGATAAGGGCCAAGTGTCTGTTGGCTGATGATATTTTTCTTTTGCACATGGAGAGCCAGCAACTCAGTAGTTCCTTGTAATGAAACGAACATTTCCTGAAGATCAGTGATAGGGCCGTGGAATCGGACAGCTCCATTATGAACAAGCAGTATATCCTCTAGTAGATCCTCGATTTCCTCAATATGATGACTGGATAATAAAATCGTTCTTGGGTGATTCAAATAATCTTTTAATAATGCACGGTAAAAGTCTTTACGTACCGCGGCGTCCATGCCGGTTGTCGGCTCGTCAAAAATCGTCAGTGGACAATGCGCAGCAATTCCGACCACCGCGTTGAAAGTACTCTTTTTCCCTTTCGATAAAAAACGATGCCTTGCATCTTTGTGAAATCCAAAATAACTGATGAGGCGATCAGCGAGTTCTGCGTCCCAATTTGCATAGAAGCGTTGACATTCATGTAAAATATCTTGCAAAGTCATGGCATCAGGAAAGTTCATCGCATCGTCGATGAAAATCATATTGGCTGATACTTTCAAGTTATTAAAGGGCTTTTCTCCGAAAACTTGCACAGACCCGGAAGATTCTCTTAGAAAACCCGCAATCATTTTCAACAGTGTTGTCTTGCCAACCCCATTCCTACCAATAATACCCGTTAACACGCCTTCTTCAATTGAAAAGTTCATATCATTTAACACTCGGCGAGCCCCGTATGTTTTTGTCACATGATTAAATTCAATCACCGTCACGATTCCTTCCCCCTTTTTCGTGCGCGCTCTGTTGCAATCATTGCTAGTAAATGCTGTTCATCGACGCCAAGCAGTGTAGCTTCATTTAGCAATTCTTGAATCAGCCTTCGTAACGTTTCTTCCTTGCGTTTTGCCAATAATTTGTCACGTGCATCTGGTGCGACAAACATCCCGAGGCCGCGCCGCTTATACACCATTTCAGCTTCAAGCAATAATGTCAGCCCCTTTCCAGCAGTTGCGGGATTAATATTGAACAGCTCCGCCAACTGGTATTGTGAATAAACTTTTTCGTCGGGCAGAAGGGTTCCATCGATAATTTCTGTTTCAATCCACTCTGCAATTTGTACGTAAATCGGTTTCGAACCGTCTATGTCGAGCATTCGCGTCACCTCCTAAATATTAGTGCATTACTGTTGTAATGTACTATATGTCATTTAGTTATAAAATGCAACTGTTGTAATGCTGAATCCTCCTCAATCCGAAATATCCTATAATTCAGTCTGGTTGCCTATACATGCCCCCGAGCGCTATGGCATAATGGGGACTATTAGTGATTAATTCGTATAACGAAGGGGTTTTGGAGGGTCAAACAATGAAAACAATTTTATCTTATGCGAAGCCCTATAAATGGCCGATTGTCGTTGCGTTAAGTTTGATGTTGTTGGAATTGGCGGTGGAGCTCATTCAGCCATTGCTCATCAAAAAAATTATCGATGATGGTATTCTGGCCGGGGATGAGGGGGTGATTTGGACATGGGGTGGCGTTATGATGGCGTTGGCATTCGTTGCACTCTTTTCGGGCGTGACGAATTCTTATTTTGCTGCGCATGTTGCACAAAGCTTCTCGTTTGATTTGCGGCAGGCGCTTTTTCGGCAAGTGCAGGCATTTTCGATGTCAACATTTCTACGCTTTCCGACATCAGGTCTGATTACGCGTTTAACGAGTGATGTGACGATGGTGCAAAACATTCTCTTCATGGGATTGCGCATCATGATGCGTGCACCATTGCTCGTCATTGGTAGCTTAATCATGGCGTTCTTCGTCAATGTCAAACTGGCATTATGGCTAGTAATTGGCGCACCGTTGCTATTTTTCTTCCTTTATTTTATGACGAGGAAAGGGGTCCACTATTTTGCGCGTGTTCAGCAGCGATTGGATCGCGTGAACCGGGTTATTCAGGAGAATTTGCAAGCTGTTCGGCTCATTAAGGCGTATTTACGGGGGACATATGAAGCGAGTCGTTTCTCGAACGTATCCGATTTATTGCGAAAAGATACGGTGAAGGCGATGCGTATGATGGAGTTGATTTTACCGGTATTGTTACTCGTGATGAATGGTAGTCTCATGGCTGTTTTGTGGTTTGGCGCTGTTGAGGTGCGCGGTGACGGTGCGCAAGTTGGAGAACTTGTGGCTATCGTCAACTATGCCATGCGTATGACTGGGGCGTTTTCGATGTTTTCCTTTATCATCGTGGTATTTTCCCGTGCAAAAGCCTCTGCGGAACGGATGGAGGAAGTATTGCTGGCGAATGAAAACTTGGAAGTCCATACGATCGAAAGTTCAGGGCTTGACCAGCTAGCAGGGGATTTGCGGTTTGAGCATGTATCGTTCAGCTATCCTGGAAAGCCTGTACCGATTCTCGATGACGTGTCGTTTCATGTGGTAGCGGGAGAGAAGCTTGCCATAATGGGGGCGACGGGATCTGGGAAGTCGACGCTATTGAATTTAATTCCACGGATGTTTGAAGCGACTGCTGGCGACATTTATGTTAGCGGTACGGAAGTGAAGGAATGGACGTTAAAAGAGTTGCGTGACACGATTGGCCTTGTGCCGCAACAGTCGATGTTATTCACAGGATCGATTATGGAAAACTTAGCGTGGGGCGATATAGAGGCACATGTCGATGATTTGGAACTGGCGGCGAAAAAGGCACAAATTCACGAATCCATCGATTTATTCCCACAAAAGTATGAAACACGGGTAGGACAGAAAGGCGTCAACTTATCGGGCGGGCAGAAACAGCGTCTGTCCATTGCACGTGCACTTGTACGCAAGCCGTCCTTTCTTATTCTCGATGATAGTACGAGTGCGCTCGATGTGAAAACGGAAACGGCTTTATGGGATGCACTTGAAGGTGAAGCTGCGACGATGCTCGTTGTGACGCAAAAAATTCGGACGGCACAAGGGGCGGACAAAATCCTTCTATTAGATGAAGGAAAAGTCGTCGGTTATGGAACACATGATGAGTTGATGGAGCAGTCCGCACTCTATCGGAAAATTGCGGAATCCCAATCGGAAGAGGAGGGGATAGCTGATGCTACACAGAATCCGTAAACCGTTTGGTTATGAGCCGATTATTACGAAAGAAGATTTGAAAGGGGCAAAGAAGAAGAAGGGGGCACGTGCGAGCGACTGGAAATCGGTGCTGTACCGAATTTGGAAACTAGTCGATGAACAGCGTGGATTACTTATTACGGTGCTAGCACTGGTATTGGTTAGCTCTGCACTCGCATTGCTCGGTCCCTTATTGATTGGGAAAATCATTGACGATTATATTATTCCTATGCAGTTTGCTGGGCTTGGTCAGCAAATTGGCTTGCTAATCGCGATTTACATCGGGTTATCATCCGCGACGTATTTTCAAAGTTTTTGGATGGTCGGCATTGCCCAGCAAACGATTTACCGATTGCGGACAAGCTTGTTTGCCCATCTTCAAAAATTACCGGTATCCTTTTTCGATAAACGACAGCATGGAGAACTGATGAGTCGGGTGACGAATGATATTGAAAACGTCAGTCAGACGTTGAATTCTTCCTTTATTCAAGTTTTTTCAAGCGTGTTGACACTAACGGGTACACTGGCGGTCATGCTATATTTAAGTCCGTTGTTGACGCTGCTCACGATGATGATTGTTCCGGTGATGTTTATCGCGATGCGCTGGATTACACGTCGGACGGCGCCACTATTTAAAGAGCAACAGCGAGCGATTGGTGCATTGAACGGTATGATTGAAGAGACAATTTCCGGTCAGCGTGTTGTCAAAGCCTTTTCGCAAGAAGCGCGTGTATTGGAAGAGTTTGCGGAGAAAAGCGAAAGGCTTCGGAAATCAGGCTTTTGGGCGTTGACGTATTCAGGCTTTATCCCGAAAGTGATGAATATGTTGAACAACGCAAGCTTTGCGATTGTGGCTGGTGTGGGAGGTTTGCTAGCGTTAAAAGGGGATGGCGCCGTGACGATTGGAACGATTGTCATATTCTCGGAATTTGCGCGGCAGTTCACGCGGCCATTGAATGATCTTGCGAATCAGTTCAACACGGTGCTGTCAGCAATTGCAGGTGCAGAGCGAGTATTTAACATTATGGACGAGCCGGTTGAGGAAGACGCGGCAAATGAACATATTGATAAAAGATTACGAGGCGATGTGGAGTTTCGGAATGTATCATTCGGTTATACAGTCGAAACGGATGGCTACACGATTGACGGTGTGTCATTTCATGTGAAAGCAGGGCAGACGGCGGCCTTTGTGGGGGCGACAGGTGCAGGGAAAACGACGATTATGCAGTTGCTCGCGCGATTTTACGAAGCAGATCAAGGGCAAATTTTGATAGATGGTATTCCGATTCATG
Organism: Sporosarcina sp. FSL K6-1522; assembly: GCF_038622445.1. Classification (GTDB taxonomy): domain Bacteria; phylum Bacillota; class Bacilli; order Bacillales_A; family Planococcaceae; genus Sporosarcina. The sequence goes on along the minus strand of NZ_CP152019.1, from coordinate 117,350 downwards.
AACTACCGCGAAAAACATTGCGTAGTCAGACAGCCTTCGTTTTACAAGATCCGTTTCTCTTTGAAGCGACCGTTCGTGAGAATATCCGTTACGGCAAACTCGATGCGACGGATGAAGAAGTGGTGGAAGCTGCGAAGAAAGCCAATGCGCATAGCTTCATTAGTCGTTTGGAAAATGGTTATGATACGGTGCTAACAGCAGATGGCGGCGAAATTTCACAGGGACAAAAACAGTTGCTGTCCATTGCGAGGGCGCTTGTGGCAGATCCAGTCCTTTTACTTCTCGATGAAGCTACGAGTAGCATTGATACGGTTACGGAACTGCAAATCCAGGAAGCGCTTGATCGTTTGATGGCGGATAGAACGAGCTTTGTCATTGCGCATAGGCTAAATACTGTGCGGAAAGCGGATACCGTTTATGTAATGGCACATGGTGAGCTCATTGAGTCGGGAAGCCAAGAGGACTTGATTGCGCAGCGAGGGGTTTATTACACGATGTTGGCGGAGTCGAAGGTTTAGTTATACTCAATAAAAAGAGGCTACATGGGGGAATCGTCCACCTGTAGCCTCTTTCGTATTGACGTCCGGACTCCAGCGCCTGTCGCCCCTAAACAGGCGTTTGCGCTTTTGTTCAGTTATTGGGTGTCTTCGATATCGAGAAGGGTACCATCGTCAAAATGGACTTCAAGATCGAACTTGGAGTACGTATCTAGCTGATACCATCCCAAGATTTTATCGATTACTTCCTGTTGGGGTGTATCTTTTGTCAGTAGAATTTTTTTGAAAAGCTTGTCCAGTTCGGTGATTGCTTGAGTGTTTTTCAACTGGACATTGGTTAATTTATTTTCGTATTCGGCATCTGCAAGTTTTGTCACATCATAATCCGCTTCGATGGCATCTTTTTGGTCGACATCGATTTCAAGACTAAATTCCGTGAAGCCATAGCCATCTCCCGTTTCGATGGAGCCCCCAGCTTTTTCATCTTCATGAATAATTGTTGCATCCTCTCGACTCGGCTTATCGGCATTTTTTCCGAAGTTACCACATCCGCTCAGTGCTAAAATGCCAATTAAGACGAGAAATCCTGCTAGCGTTATTTTCTTCAAAGAAACACAACCTTTCATAGTAGCCTTTATCATTATTTTGCCTAAAAATCCGTACATTAAACAAAAAGTTGTAGTGGAATAAAATACCGTGCGGAAAAATCACCTATAATGTGCAATATCAATCCGTTCCCTTACCATTTTGCAAGATGTTCTTCTGTGCAACCGAGCATTTGTCGGATGTACAAAATCGAGCCGTCATGAAGTTGAACCCTTCCATTAAAATAACCGACAAGCTGATGGACCTCAGTGCGAACAATTTTGACGTTTGTGAGCGAGACACGCTTAAAGAAGGGGGTAAAGGTGATATCAATCGTATCCGAGAATTTCGTGCGGATTTTCCAAGGCTTCATAAAGTTTTTTGGATCGTAGGTAAAAAGTACATCTTCATGAATTTTCGTCATAACTCCATCGATAAAGACCGCATTTTCAGTCATTCCTGTACCATCCGTCCATTTGCCTCCAAAGTTTAGACCAATTCGTCGCCCACCTAGACGCTGGGATGCCATCGCCCAGTTCCACTCGGCTTTGCGCGGCCACACGCCCCGTCCGTAATCGAGTACGGCGAAACTATAATCGGGATTGAAATCATAGCGCTTGTTGCCAATCTTAACAAAGCCAGACGTGGGCAATGAATGATGCTTCGCCGTAAATTGAAAGATTTCGCGGCTTTTTGGAATGACGACGTTTAAGGATTCGTCATGTGGCGGGTGCACAATATGCAAATCCGCATGGAGCACTTCATTGTCAAAGTCTTGTATGGTCACAGATAGATGTGTTTCGCCTTGTATATGTACAAGCTGAACAGTCAAGCTATCATTGATAAATTTGACGCTGTCGAGAACGCCCTCAGGCATTTTGACATTGCGTCCAATTGGAATCGTAATTTGTTTCTCATAAAATCGTTGCGTTTCGTAATCCAAAATATAGACAAAACAAACAGCCGCATAGTCGAGATGGCTGATTGTTGCTGAAAATAGAAGGTCTTCTCCATACACACACCAATAATTCCACTTCTTCTTTCGCATGAAATGGCCCGTCAAGTTGCTCTGGATGAAAGGCTGCCGTGCAAAGCCGATTGCTTCCGGATTCAATAGCCCTTTGCTGTCACAAAGCGCAACGGGTCCGATAATTTCTCTTTCTGCATGCTGCATCGAATCGTCCCCCCGCCTATTGTCTTTTTTGAAACTTATTGTTATACTTTTCATTGTACCAAATATTTGGGGCATTGGCTCAGCTGGAAGGATAAGCGAGCTGAATGCACGGCTCAAATAGAAAACGTCATGCTCTATGCATGATATACGGGGAATTAGCTCAGCTGGGAGAGTGCTTGCGTGGCACGCAAGAGGTCGCCGGTTCGAACCCGGTATTCTCCATACGGAAAGTGCTTCGATTTATTTCGAAGCACTTTTTCTGTTTTTCAAAGGTGGGAGCTAGGCCATCGTAGTTTTGAAAGTATCCAATTGATGCGGATGCTTTTTTTATTTTAACCAAAAGTATAAATATGCATTTACACGAATACTTATAACTGCTATAGTACTACTTATCCTTATATTTAAATGATAGAAATGATGTTTACACAACAGCGGTCTATCCAGAAGTACAGCAGTATGAATAGTCTTTCAACTCATATAGACAGATGAAACGGATTACTTTATACTAAATGGTACTGGTGTATGAATGTTTAGTTAATTTAGAAAAAGGAGATGGAGAGAGATGAAGAAATCGCTATTGGCTATGTTGCTAGTAATGGTACTTGTCATTGCAGGTTGTAGTAATGATGCTGCGGGTCCTTCGACGGACGACTCGACATTACAAAATGTCTTGAAAAAGAAAAAAATCGTATTTGGTGTTGCACCGGGATACTTCCCGTTCCAAATGAGCGCTGGTAAAGGTGAATTTATCGGTTATGACATCGATATTATGAAGAAAATGGGAGAAGAGTTAGGGGTAGATGTCGAGTTTAAACAATTCGTATTTGATGGCCTTATTTCGGCAGTGCAAACAGGAGAAGTCGATGTAGTTGTTGCGGGCGTAACGATTACGGGGAGCCGTGCGTTAGCTGTTAGTTTGTCGGACCCTTATTTTAAAACAGGTCAAGCGATGATGGTTCCAGCAGGAGATACATCGACAAAGTCATGGGAAGACCTTGATGTTAAAGGGAAGAAAATTGCGGTAGGTATTGGAACGACAGGATCGTTGTTAGCGAAGGACATCTTTAAAAATGCAGAAGTGTTGGACTTCGATGATTTCCCGCTTGCAGCAACAGCAGTAGTACAAGGACATGCAGATGCGGTTGTTTATGATGAGCCGGCTATCGCTGTTTGGAATTTGCAAAATGAAGGTCAAGTTCGACAGGTTGAGGGCTTAATTTCAGTCGAGAACTTAGGAATTGTTGTGAAGAAAAATGATTTTGAAACACTTCAGTGGATTAACTCATTTTTAGATAGCTATATTGATAGCCCGCAAGAATTGGCTTCACGTGCGGAGTGGTTTGAAACAGGTGATTGGTTGAATAAAGTCGTAGAAGACTAACGGCTTTTGTTGTCTAGCTATAGCGCCTAGGGGCTCGGGTCATAAGCCCCTACCAGGCGCTTGTGCTTTTCATATGGTGAGGAGGAATTCGGATGGGCGGTTATCAATATGACTGGAGTGTCATCCCTGAGAATATAGATGTGTTTATTTACGGTGCGCTGAAAACGCTGGAAATTTCGGCAATCGCGCTTCTTCTTGCAATCCCGCTCGGTGTAATTATCGGCTTGGGTCGCATTTCAAGAAATAAATTGATCCGATTTATATCTTCTGCATATGTAGAAGTCATGCGTGGTGTTCCATTACTTGTCTTGCTATTTTGGATACTTTTCGTTCTCGGTCAATTTATCAAACTGGGTTCGTATTGGGGATCAATTGTCGGTCTTGCTACGTTCTCAGCTGCATTCATTGCGGAAATTGTACGTGCAGGTATACAAGGGGTTGCAGCGGGGCAGATGGAAGCAGCGCGGTCATCGGGTATGTCTCATGTACAGGCAATGCGCTATATTGTCTTGCCACAAGCGTTCCGACGCGTTTTACCACCGTTGGCATCGCAATTTATCATCCTGATTAAAGATTCGTCACTCGTCTCGGTCATTGCGGCGACGGATCTTACGCTTAACGCAAAAAATCTCGTCTCCTCAACGTTTAAGCCGCTCGAAATATGGACGTTTGTCGCTGTGGTCTACTTAGTTATGACATTCAGCCTGTCGCTCATTATTCGCTATTTCGAAAAGCGGTTGTTGGCGAGTGAGAAATGAGTTAAACTTGCTTCAGCAGAAATTCGTCATTTTTATAAGTGATGGAATGGATACAAAGTCGCCATTTAATGGGGTTCAAACTCCCTGTAGCTGACGCTTCGCTTTCAGTACAAATACATTTGCTGAATCAAGTTAAGCCTCTGGCGGATGCCACAGATTTTTTAGGGGGATTAGTCGAGCAGGCTCGATTAAAATCTGGGCGCAAATACGCCGAGGCGTATTTGATGTTGTTGTGAAGGAGTGTTGTTTTTTATGATTACCATTAAACAGGTCAATAAATCATTTGGCGATCATCATGTATTGACAGATGTCTCGCTTGAAGTACCTAAATCCAATGTCATCGCAGTCATTGGACCGAGTGGCGCGGGGAAATCGACATTGATTCGAACGATCAATGCTTTGGAACCGATCGATAACGGTGAAATTATAGTGGATGGCATTTCGATTCACGATAAGAAGACGGATATTAATAAAGCGCGTATGAATATTGGTTTTGTGTTTCAAAACTTTAACTTGTACCCGTTTTTGACAGCACTACAAAATGTCACGTTGGCACCGATTAAAGTCAAAGGGATGAGCAAGGAAGCAGCGGAGAAGCGAGGCAAAGAATTATTGGAGTCTCTCGGATTGGGCGATAAATTCGATGCCTATCCTGGCCGACTTTCGGGTGGACAACAGCAGCGTGTAGCCATTGCGCGAGCGCTTGCCATGGACCCGCAAATCATGCTGTTTGATGAACCTACATCGGCACTCGATCCAGAAATGGTAACGGAAGTGCTTGATGCGATTCGTAAGCTGGCGCATGAAGGGATGACAATGGTCGTCGTCACGCATGAAATGGGCTTTGCGAAAGAAATTTGTGATGAAATTGTTTTTATGGCGGAAGGTAAAATCGTCGAGATTGCGCCGCCATCGAAATTCTTTACTAACCCGGATTCCGAGCGCGCGAAGAACTTTTTATCGAAAGTGTTGCATCATTGAGATTGAATGGAAAGAAGTGCTAGTCCTCGTGTAGAGGCTGGCACTTTTTTTATTTTTATCTAGCAGACGACTCCAACCCTTATAGGTAGTGGGATGAATTCGGTTTTTTTACTGTTTAAGGGGTGTTCAAATGCCAGCTGAATAAAAATAAAGCCTCCGGCGGATGTCGCAGATTTTTTAGGGGAGTTAATCGAGCGAACTCGATTCAAAATCTGGACACAATTACGCCAAGGCGTAATTGATTTAAATGAACTTTTTCCGTTCTCGTGTGTCTAATGAATAACTAGGGTTGAAATGGGGTGACGTTGTGAATGAGCATGAGCTTGCAAAACGGGCAGTTCAACGTGATACGCAAGCCTTTTTAGAGATTATCCAGCTGTATAAAGAAACACTTTATCGAACGGCATTTGCCTTTTTGAAAAATGAGCATGATGCCATTGAAGCGGTGCAAGAGGTGACGGTACGGGCCTATAATAAAATTCATACTGTCAAAGAACCGGACTATTTAAAAACATGGCTCGTCCGCATTATGATGAATTACTGTCAGGATCAATTACGAAAGAATAAGCGTTATACGTCGAGTGAGGGGCTTCAGGAGCTTGGCACGCATCCGAATTTTACACATCTTGAAATCGAAGAAGCGCTGGCAATATTGCCGGAGACGGAACAGCGCTTAATTCATCTGATGTATTTTCAAGATACCAAAATCAAAGACATTGCCGTCATCGAAAATATTCCTGAAGGCACAGTTAAGTCCAGGCTTCATAAAACATTGCGGACCTTACGAAATTTTCTCTCAGAGAAAGGGGATGTGGACCATGTTTGACAATGAAGAAAAGCAATTACGTGAAATGAAGTCGGAACTGGACAAATTGCCGATTCCGACAGAGCAGTTGAACGACGCGATTCAGCAAGGCGTGCTGGTCGCTGATGCAAAGTGGCGAACCAAGCGCCGAAAACGCCGGAAATCATTATGGATGACTGTGGCGGCAGCTGTTTTGTTACTTGCATTTGTCACGTCCATTCGCGTGTCACCTGCTTTTGCCAACGCAGTCGCTTCGATTCCGGGAATGGGGAAACTGGTGGAATATATTCAATTTGACAAAGGGTTACAGGGGGTTATGGACAACGAGTATTACCAGTCGATTCATGCGAGTCAGACGAAGGATGATATGACGTTGACGATAGATGGTGTCATTCTGGATGAAAGTGGAATTGTCATAGCCTATACATTGGAAGCGCCTTATTCTATTGAGGATTTGGATTATAAGGACATCAAACTTTATCATAATGGTGAAGAAATGCCACCTGGCATGATGTCCTATAATAATCCCGATCAAAAGCATCCCAATCGAAGAGAAGACTTGATCCAAATTGTATTCGGAGAGAAGCCTTCCTTGAAGGGGCAAGACTTTGTATTAGAGCTTCAATTAAAGGGGGCGAAAGAAACGGTTTTCTCTCTTCCTTTCACATTGCCGAAAGAAGTGAAGAAAGGTAAGGTTTTTGTACTCGATAAAGAGATAGAAGTGGAAAATCAAAAAATGACGATTCAAGAAGTGACCATATATCCACTGCGCGTGGAAGTGAAAGTGGCTTTTGATGAATCAAACACAATGGAAATCCTATATCTTGAAGATTTACGCATAGAAGATGACAGGGGAGAGGTGTGGAGTAGTACTCGAAATGGGGTTATTGGGCAAGGCGGCAGTGCTTTTTATTTGGAAAGCAATTACTTTAAACGACCTGAAAAGCTATATCTTAAATTGAATAAAATACAGGCGATACTGAAAGATGAGTCGTATCTGCTTGTGGATCTTCAGAAAAAGGAGGTTCTCAAACAGCCAAGCGATGGAAAGTTCGAAGTGACGACCATGACGTCGAGTATGCTGGAAGGGCGGATTCGAGAGGAAGTGATTGAGTCAGAGCGCGGATATTTCATATTTTCCGCAGCAGAAGACGCCGATGGGAATGATGTTGGCTATGCCTCGCAAGGCAATTGGAACTACGAAGGGTATGAGAATTATAATATCAAATTTGAAAAACAGCCATACAAAAACCCGATACGTATCAATTTCTCTGCCTATCCAAATTATATCAATGGAGATATTTCCATTGAGCTTAAGTAATCGTCGATGTATGCCTTCCTCTTCCCATTCATAAAATGTAGGGAGGAGGGGTCTGATTATGTACAACAGGGAAGCGGCTGTTCGCTATGCGAATACGTGGTGGAACAGCCGCAATCCGGCATTTCCATCGTTCGATGTGGATTGTACGAACTTTGTTTCGCAATGTTTGTTGGCAGGCGGAGCACCGATGCATGGCTATCCAAATCGTGAACGCGGATGGTGGTTGCAAGGGGGGACTTGGAGTTTTAGCTGGTCTGTTTCTCATTCACTACGTTGGTATTTCGCGGGTTCAAAGAAGGGATTGACGGCGACACAAGTGTCATCAGCCGAACAGTTAGGATTAGGGGATGTGATCTTCTATGACTTCGAAGGCGACGGTCGCTTTGATCATTCGACAATCGTTACTGCAAAGGTAGAGGGAGTACCCTATGTCAACGCGCATACATTCGACGCGCAACATCGACTGTGGGATTACAAAGATTCATACATGTTCTCGCCCAATGCTAAGTATGTCTTTTTTAAGATTAATGATGAAATTTCATGACTACATGAGGGATTCGCGCAAAGGCGAGTGTGAACCGATCAAAGTTGTCGTCGAAGCGCGCAATGCCGGGCGCGAACCGATCAAAGTCGCCGTTGAAGCACGCAATGCCGAGCACGAACCGATCAAAGCCGTCGTCGAAGCGGGCAATGCCGAGCGCGAACCGATCAAAGCCGATGTCGAAGCGCGCATAATAGCGTCATATCCACAAAAAAGCAGTCCTTCTTCTATCAAAGAGGGACTGCTTTTTCACACCTATTCATCGTGTCAATCAAACCACAACACAGCGAGCGTTCCTTCTCCCGCATGGACAGCGAGAACGGAGCTAATATCTCCGATTTCTACTTCGAGACCAGGTACTTGCTCGACAATCAAATTTTTTAAATGCACTGCTTGATCTAGAACATTGCCATGCATTAGATAGATTTTCCGTCGGCCTGCATGGTGTCCTTCTGCAACTTTATCCACCAAGTATTGCAACGCCTTTTTCTCGGAGCGTACTTTATCAATTGCTTCTAACGTACCCTCTTTCGAAATTTGCACAATGGGCTTTACTTTCAACAGACTACCAAGGAAAAATTGGACGCCGCTCATTCTGCCACCCTTATATAGTTGGTCAAGCTGACCGATTAAAATGAAGTTATGTACCGTGCCTGCCATTTTTTCAAGCTGGGTTTTAATTTCTGGCACACTTGCGCCATTGTCATACATCTCCATCCCTTTTTCGATTAAACCAGTCGCCCCATAGGAGAGGGACAACGAGTCGATAAATGTGACAGGGAATCCCGCAAGTTCAGCACCTGCCGTAGAAGAAGCAAGCGTTCCGCTTAAATTATTGGACAAATGAACAGCAATCGCTTGTTCATATTGTTCTGCAATAACCTTGAAGTGTTCTGCAAATTCCCCTGCAGAAGGCTGTGATGTTTTAGGGAATTCCTCGCTTTTTTTTATTTTAGCGTATAGTTGTTCGTATGTGAGATCCACGCCATCGACAAATTGTTTTTCACCGAAATGTATATTTAGGGGGACGGAGAAGAAGTCTGGATGTTGTTTGAGTTCTTCAGAAATATAGGCAGTACTGTCTACAATCCACGCAATAGGCTTTTTACTCGTCAAATTGATCAATCCTTATCCATGTTTTTTTCTCTAGTATTACTATACCACGAAAAGTAATTGAGGTGTATTCAGAAGATTAGTAGAAATGTGGTAGTTTAGTGGGGAAGTATCAACAGATCTACAATTGAGGTATAATGGTTGTAGTATGGCGTAAAGGGGATATGAAGATGAAGGCACAAGCTTTGTCCGTAAGAGATGCGATTGTTTCGCGTCGTTCGATAAAAAACTTTAATGGTCAGCCGGTTGATCCGGAAAATATTGCAGAAATTCTTGAGGATGCTGCATGGGCACCAAACCATGGCAACCGTAATCCATGGCGCTTCGTTGTCGCAGCGGATAAGGAATATGTAAAGTTTCTTGAGGTGTTGCGCGAGTATGGTGTGCCAAAATGGAAAGAGTTAGACGAAGAAGAATTAGCGAAACAGATGAAAAAATTCACGGGACCAGGGGCGGTTGCATTTGTTATCGTTCCAGAGGATGCACGTCAAAAAGAGCGTCTGGAAGACTATGCAGCTGCGAGTATGTTTATCCAAAACATTCACCTTCTTGCGTGGGACAAAGGCATTGGCTCATGCTGGAAAACGCCTGGTTTCCTCGACAATCCGAAATTCCGAGACGCGCTTGGTATTCAACAAGGCGAGCGTATCATCAGCATGTTGCAATTCGGTTATTTCGATGAAATTCCGAAAGCTCGTCCACGGAAACCATTGGATGAAATCGTGACGTATTACGGTAGAGAAGAAGAGTGATGATTAAAGCGCCAAGATTGCATAGAACCATGCGTCTTGGTGCTTTTTTTCAATAGGCGTATAAAAAAACGGACCCTCGCAAAGAGAGTCCGGCAACGCAATCATTTCCTCAATTCATCCTTCGTAAATCCTGCGATTTCATAATAGTAATCTCCAATGACACGCAATCCTTGGTCAAAATTTTCCAAGTGAAAGTGTTCGTTCGGTGCGTGGAAGTTTTCGGATGACAACCCGAAGCCCATTAGAACGACAGGAAGCTCAAGTATTTCATCAAACGCAGCGACGATAGGAATTGAGCCGCCGCCACGTGTGTAGGCAGTTGGCACGTGATACACTTTTTCGTAGGAACGTCCTGCTGCTTGAATAGCAGGGTGATCAAATGGGGTGATGAATGGTTTTCCTTTGTCGAATTCCGTAACGGTTACCGTGACACCTGCTGGTTGGTGTTTAGCAATATGGGCTTTCAACTTCCCGACGATTTCATCTGGATCTTGGTCGGGGACGAGGCGGCATGTAATTTTCGCACCGGCTTCTGCAGGTAATACGGTTTTAATGCCTTCGCCTGAAAAGCCGCCGAAGATGCCATTCACCTCAAGTGTTGGACGAGCCCATGTACGTTCAAGATGCGTGAAACCTTTTTCACCGAATAGCTCGGTAACGCCGACTTCTTCTTTTAACGCTTCCTCGTCAAAGCCAAGAGCTTGGTACGCTCCACGTTCTTCGTCCGTTAGTTGGCGGACATTGTCGTAAAAGCCCTCGATAGCAATGGTCCCTTCCTGATCACGGAAAGAAGCCAGCACTTCTGCCAGTGCATGAATCGGATTTTGTACTCCGCCGCCGTATAAGCCGGAATGCAGGTCACCTTTTGCACCTTGCACATCGATTTGTACGCCACATAATCCGCGTAAACCATAGCACACGGCTGGCTGTCCAGGTCCTTGCATACCTGTATCGGAAATAACGATTACATCAGCTGCAAGTTTTTCTTTGTTGGCTTCGATATAACTCTCCATATTCGGGCTACCGATTTCCTCTTCGCCCTCAATTATGAACTTGACGTTAACAGGCAGTGTACCTGTTTTCTGCATAAGTGCTTCAACGGCTTTTATATGCATAAATACTTGTCCTTTATCATCACTGGCGCCACGGGCAAACAATTTATTGTCACGTATTTCAGGCTCGAAAGGAGCGCTTTCCCATAGATGCAAAGGATCTATAGGTTGGACATCATAATGCCCGTAAACGAGAATTGTTGGCTGTCCTTCCGCATGGAGCCAGTCGCCGTAAACAACGGGATACCCTGCCGTTTCATCAATCGATAGATTTTCAAGACCTGCTGTTTTAAAAGCTTCGACTAACCACTCCGCCGCTTTTTGCATATCCTCTTTATGTTCGGATAAAGAGCTGATGCTTGGAATACGAAGAAATGTTTTTAATTGTTCAAGATGTGTTTCTCGGTGTTGCTGAAAATACTCGTCAAGTGCTAGTAATTGAGTCAATACAATCCCTCGTTTCAAATAATTTCGTCAATGGAAATAGTATAACAGATGACGAGGGAGTGAAGTAAGCGAGACGGACGGAAAGCGGGAGGATATGCTATAATGAGTGAAAGTTGGTAATTGCATGAATTTTATTGTTGCACGAATTTGATTTTGGGAGGAACCGCCTTTGTTTATCGCACTTGGCTTCTTTTTATTTGTGTCATTTTTCCTTTCGGGAAGTGAAACGGCACTAACGGCAGTAAATAGGATGAAGGTCCAGTTTCGAGCAGATCAGGGAGATAAGCAGGCCATTCGACTGCAGCACTTGATATCGAAACCGGACCGTATGATTACCGCGATTTTAATCGGCAATAATATCGCGAATATAATGATGCCAACACTTGTGACAATGATTGCGATTGACAAAGGCCTCAGCGTAGGGATTTGGACTGGAATATTAACAATCGTTATTATTGTTTTTGGTGAAGTATTGCCGAAAACCATTGCGGCGACATTTTCAGATCGAGTCGCGTATGCTGTGGCACCAACGATTACCCTTTTTGTAAAAGTATTGACACCGCTTACAGCTGTGCTGGCGACGTTCACGAATATTTTTATTCGCATTATTTCAAAAGGAACGGTGAAGGAAGCGAAGTTGACGAAGGATGATTTACGATCATTGGTGGACATTGCTTCTATAGAAGGGACGTTTGAGCAGGAGGAATCGAACCGTTTGAAAGAGGTCATCGATTTTCCAGAGAAAGACGTATCGGATGTCCTTGAGACACATCGGACGGATGTTGTTGGCTTGCCGATTGAAGCGACATATGAAGAGGTGCGAGACACCATTTTAGAGTATTATTATACACGTTATCCCGTGTATGAGGATAGCATGGATACGATTGTTGGCATGTTTTATTCGAAAATGTTTATCGAATGGTCGATGCATCCAGAGAAAACCCTGGGTGAGCTAATTGACCGCGAACCGTTATATGTTGTGCAGTCTGCGAGCGTGGAAAAAGTATTCAAGATGATGCTGGCGCAGAAGAAACATATGGCCATTGTTTTGGATGAATATGGTGGAACGCTTGGTGTTATCACGCATGAGGATATTATTGAAGAGATGATTGGGCAAGACATCGAGGATGAGACGGATATTGACGAAGAAACGCTCGTCTATGCGCACACCGATAATCGTTTGGTCTGTCATGGTCGACTTGAAATTGTGGAGGCGATGGGGCTACTTGGCATTGAATTGCCAACTGACCACGATACACTTGGTGGATTCGTCTTGCAAGAGCTGGGTCATGTGCCTGAGCCGGGTGAACGATTTACATATGAAAATCTACGTTTTATCATTAAAGAGATGGAGCGCAATCGCATTATTCGTATGGCGATTACGGTTCGAGAAGAAGAGAGTCTATAGAAATAAGTTTGTCCCCGAAGCCTAGAATAGGAGCTTTGGGGATATTTTTATGGATTCATTCACAGAAAGTTCACGATGCCTTACACGTTTGTAAGTAACTTGAAAGAGAATACGATGGTTTGAAAGGTAGGAATTGCAGATAATAGAGTCAACAGATAGCAGACGGAGGCGTTACATATGAAAATGAATCTAAATGGGTTATACGAAGAGTATGACCGTTACATATATCATCTATGTCTTAAATTGACACGCAACAAAGAAGAAGCAGAGGATCTTATGCAAGATGTGTGGTTGAAAGTTGTACGCTACAGTGGACGCATGGACAGCGTTGACCATATGAAAGCATGGTTAACAACGATTTGTATGAATACATTCCGCGATCGTTACCGCAAAGACGTTAGAAGAAGCAAGCATGTGATGAATCAACCGGATACGCTCGATGTACCGATTCTCGATCTCGTACCAAGTGATAATTTAACGCCAGCGGAATTGCTAGAGCAAAATGATATTCAATCGCTTGTACAACAAAAAATTAGCGAATTAGACGGCATCTACCGAAAAACGATTGAGTATTTCTATGTACATCAATATTCGCTTATTGAAATCTCGGAAGTTATGAAAGTATCGATAGGAACTGTAAAGTCTCGCTTGTTCCGTGCGAAAAAATATTTGAAGGAACTAATGATGGACGACAATGCAGTGCGTGAGTATGTTATCGCCTAAGGTGAAATGGAGATCACTACGTACAAGATAGTGATTATAATAAAAAGGGTTGTTCTTTTAGCTGGTAGGTATCCAACTGGAAGAACAGCTCTTTTTACAACTTTTTACAAATGGATCTGTTATTGAAGTGTTTCTCTCAGTTGTTCAATCTTTTCTTGTTTCAAATGTGTTACTTCCGCAATTACGTCAACTGGCAATTCTTTTTTCAGCATCTCTAGTACGACTTTTGTTACGCCCTGCTCAATCCCTTGTTCTAATCCCTTAGCTTTTCCTTCTTCAACCCAATCTTCCTTTATCCTTGCGAAAACCGCTTCCATCGTTGGAGACCATTCCCCATTATCAAATTGTACCACGTCATTAACCTCCTTTTGTATAATCGGAATAAGTGTGTTATTTAACTTTCGAGATAAATCTTCTGGTAGTCGTAATAAATAATCAATAAAATAGAAAATCGCTTGAATTTCTGCCCCAGGATATGGTTTATTTCTAATCATTTCCCGCATCAATTTCATCTTAAACACATAACGTTTGTCCATATCATTCTTCGTGTCATGCATATATTTCGCAGCGAGGATGACTTTACTAAATAGCTTGTCTGACTGCTCTAATTCTGCATAATTATAATCCACTAGCTTACTAGTAGTATACGCATAATGAAGCTCCGTGCCAAAATAATTGTAGCGGAATTCGGTTGGGAACTTACTGCGATATGGTGATGTCATCAAGGCTAACGCAACAAGTTCTTTATCATATTGATCATAAATGCGGTAAAAGTACTGAAACATGCGCTTGGCGAAGTCTTTCCCATTATCACTTTGAACTTCTATGTGGACTAAAATCCACTTTTCCTCGCCACCTTTGAGGTGTACTTTCACTAATTGATCGGTTGATCGTCGTCCTGTTTTGTCCTTGATAATTTCTTGAAAAAGTTCCTGCTGTAAAAATTCCGTCTCGATTGAAAAGTCGACTTGTGCATGCAACTCTGGTGAGAAAAACAGCAAAAAATCTTCAAACAATTCCCTGATGACCTTTTTCCATAAACCATCCTGATCTACTGGTTCAATCTTATACTCGGCTGGTTTCTCCCATACTAATGCCGTCACCATACGTATTCAACACCCCTATTGTACTTGTTTTCCTGTTAGCTCAACTTTATGGGGTTTCCAAATAAAAGTAAACTATCGTAAATGTATACACACTTCCATAACGCCGTTTTATTTGAGAAAAGGGGGTAAATATGAGATTTAATTGAGAAAAATACCCTGAATATTTATGTTGGCTAGGTGGGTACCTCGTGCTCGAATCTAGTAATAAAAAAGGCTATCCCACTCATTGGGATAGCCTTTTCAATCATTCAAATGTTGCCAATTGTTGATTGAGTTCTGCTAGTTTTTCTTCCATCGTCGCTAGGCGCAGTTCGGCCTTTTTGACGAAGCTGGCATTGCCTGTCGATTCTAGTTTCTCAATATCACCTTGCAAATTGACATAATCCATTTTCAGTTCAGCGATTGCTGACTCTACTTGACGTTTATTCATAGGGGAAACACCTCGCATTTTCCCTTAGTGTAGCACATCAGATGGTTCTTTTCCTGCCTGTTTACCTAGTTTGCGTTTCGGGTATTCCAAACAGTATCGAATGGCTTCACATACCGCATCTTTTCCGTCGCCAAGCCCGAGGGCAGTTTGTCTAGCAATGGCTTTTTTGCGCAGAGGCTCGTGCAATAGGGGTTCCATAACAGCATTGAGTAGACTCGACTGTTTTATTTTCCGACCGAGTCCGAGATGGATGAAGCCGTGATGTTCTTTTGGAAAGGCGAGCCCGAGCTCAAAATCGTTTTGTGCAAGTACGACGCAAGGAATGCCCATCACAGCCACCTCGTATGGCATATAGCCGGATGCACATAAAATAACGTCTGCGGATGCATAGAGTTCCGCAAGATTATGCGGATGTTCCAATACGGTTGTATTGCGTCTGCCAAGCGCCATCATACGGAGTGTACCTGTATCGTGACGATAGCGTTCGCCCACGAGGACCGTCACTTTCAGCGGTATTTGCAGTTGCATGACATGTCGCAACGCACGGTACGTTAGGTTCCCGGCATCGTCATCTCCGAAAGAAATAACGAGATGGGGAAGGGGGGAGAGCCGATCCCGACGTAACCCAATTTGTTTGAGGGAAGCAACTTCCTCATCTGCGAAAAAACTTTCTGGTCCAACGACATAGTGATCTGGCACTTTGTCATTGGACTCGGCATACAATGTTTGAAATACCAAATCGGCCCCTTTTCCGCCGTCGCCAAAATCATCGAAATGAACAATAGAGGGGACGAGTTGACGAATTTTTTCGACCTCCTCCTGCGAAGTAGAGCCACTATCACGTAACAACAAGTCGGGTTTGAGTGTTAACAGAGCTTTGGACAGTGACGAACTGCCGCTACCGATTGCTTGGGTGTTGAATCCGTCGGGCGCAGTAGGTGAATCATCTCCGCATAAAAATACAATATTGGCCTCTTCTTTCAGCGTATTGGCAATCATAGCCGCTCGACGTGCGGGGTATGTCCCTTTTCCGTCCGACCGAGAAACATGAATCGCAATTGTTTTCTTTTCTTGTCCGTCTATTGGAATCACCCTTTCATGTACCGTATAGATAAACTCTCTTTACACCGTATGTGAAAAAAACATAGAGTATGAACAGCAGGCAAAACCGATGATTCCAGGTGAAGCCCCTCTGTCGGCAAAATGATTTAGATAGAAGAGTGATGCGCATAGGCATTCGGAGGCCTAGCGGTAGGTTTGAAGACATCTCAAATTTGAATAAAATAAGAAAAAATGGTTGTCCGAGCCAGGTTTCGAGCCGGCAACCATTTTTTTTGGTACGATGGATTAGATTATGAGGGACGAGGGGGATTTGCATTGAAAGTTTTGTTTGTGGACGGGACCATTATCGGCAGCAAAACAGGCGTGGTTCTTGAAGTAGTGCAGCAATATATCGAAGAAACCGGTTGCGGATTTGAACTGGAATTGTTGAATTTCGCAGATTACACACATCAGATTGTTGATGGTCGCCCGTTAGGTGAATACAATGATGATATGCAGCAGCTTGTCAAAAAATTTGAAGAGGCAGACGGTTATATTATAGCGTCGCCCATCTTCCAAGGGTCCATCCCAGGTGTGTTGAAAAACGCATTTGATATGTTACACCCGCACACGATGCGTTACAAACCGGTATCGATCGTTGCAAATGGCGGTACATACCAGCATCACCTAGTCATCGAAAACCAGCTGAAACCCATTTTGGACTACTTCCGCTGTCTCGTGACACCGAACTATGTCTATACACATATGAGTCATTTCGATAAAGATAACACGATTATCGACGACGACGTACACAATCGCCTACGCGAGCTCGCAAGGGTCTTCGTAAAGTATGCGGAAATGAGTCAAGATTTGTCTAAAGACGCTTTGGATGAAAATTAAAAATGCCCTCACACCAGATGAATTGTTGGTGTGAGGGTGTTTTGGGTTTTTAAGCTTCGTCTTTGACGCTATGCGGGTCGCCAACTTCACTATTAGGATTAATGACGCTATGCGGGTCGCCAACTTCACTATTAGGATTAATGACGCTATGTGGGTCGCCAACTTCACTATTAGGATTAAAGACGCTATGTGGGTCGCCGACTTCACTATTGGGATTAATGGTTGAGATAGTTGCCCCCAGCATAAGTGTAACTAAAAAGCTTTTCATGTGTATTACAACTCCCTATATATTTTTTTAAATGCGAGTAAACCCGTTAAATTTAGTTCATAAGCTTTTTTATAATGTTTTTTCTTGGCGTAATAAGTAGCTAACTCTTCTGGTAAACACTTTAGATATTCCCACTGTTCGTGTTTGAGATAATAGTCGATACTCTGTAGGAGACATTTTTCGTATGCATCATATCGCTGGTGCTGAAAGTGCTGTTTGCCTTCAATGACTCGCAAATGACATTCTTCTAATGAAGACTTGCAAACGAGACGAGCATATTCAAGGGTACGTGTAATTTCAGTCTCATCTTTCAGACTTAATAAGATATTCAATTTCTCCCGATAGCTACTAAAGAGAGTACCTGAATGGTATTCTTTTTTTATAGCGATACAGTTCTCAATAGTTTCTAATGCCTTTTTATGTTGCTCTTGTTCTTGATAAACGAGCGCAAGATTATGTAAAAGCATTGTATATATTCTTATGGTCTTATCATTCAAAATCTGTATCCCTTTATGAATATATAACTCTGCAGTACTTAAACGATTAGTATCTTTATAAAGTACAGCCATCAAATTATAGCATTCAGCTGTCTTATCCCAGTTATGCAAATGCAAATAACAGTCCCTAGCCTTTTTGCTATAATGCAATGCCTCAGTATAGTGAAAAAGGCGATAGTGAGCTAATGCAATATTGAACGTGAGCCTTGCATGAAGCAAAGGGTCTTCACTGATTTTTAATACTTTTGAAAAAAGTTCTATACTATCATTGTGATTACCAATTATATAGTGATATAGACCGGTAATATAATCATATTTTTCTTGGAGGCGAATGTTTAAAGTATGCAAGATGTCAAAGTCTACATAGGAGAGAATCTTCTCCTCATATAGCTGCTGGAAAGCTATAAATTCTTTTTCTTTAAAAAGTGCCAGACAGCGCAATAACTTAAAACATAACTCCTGATGTAATGATTGAATATAGTCGAAGCTTTTTTCATGTTCTTTAAGAAAAGCGTTTGCTAGAGCTACATCTTCTTTTTCTAAAATACCCTCATATTGCTGCAATAATTCGGCCATGAATTTATCTTCCGCGTAGCTATGTGTGAAGTATGTGGCTGGAACAGCTAAGCGTTTGGCAAGTAACGTTAATGTATCTTGTGACGGGGTGAAAATACCCGCTTCGATATTGCTGTAATGAGGGGCGGAAATGATGTCTTTGCTTACTTTTGCTTGCGTCATTCCGCGAATCGTTCGTATTTCTCTCAATCTTTTTCCAATATGCAAAGGAATCGACCTTCTTCGTTGTTATAATGCGCGCGTCAAGTGTGGAAGAAATGAGTGTAACTGATTGATTTGCATAAAACCTTTGTCGTATGGCAAAGGTTCAGGTCTTTTTGTGATGTTGAATGAAGTAGAAAGACCTATTATACAGTGTTATTTTGTAATTTTCATTGTACTCTGTACATGCTATAGTATAGATGTTGCGCAACAGAAATACAATCTTTGTGAGAAAAATAATGGTAAAGTATGCAGAATACCCCTCAAGAAAAATCTGTGCAACCATTGTTTTGTTAACAATAACGTAAGTGAAGCTTATACTCATGAATGAGTATGGGTTTTACATACGTGTCCGCGGACGATTTGATAAAGCTTCCCCTAACCAAGCAGATTGGTCGGGGTTTTTGTCGTTTCACATCAAGTCCATTCGCCCGACATGCACCAAACACCAATCTCCTTTATAATCGATGTATGAAGAAAGGGGATTTTTTTATGTCCAAATCACTTGTATTAGCTGAAAAGCCGTCCGTGGCACGCGATATTGCGCGGGTGCTCGGTTGCAATAAAAAAGGTAATGGTTTTCTTGAAGGAACGAATTATATCGTTACATGGGCACTTGGTCATTTGGTGACGCATGCTGATCCAGAGGGCTATGGCAATGAATTTAAAGAGTGGAAGCTCGAACATTTGCCGATTATTCCAGAGCCATTTAAGCTCGTACCGATTCGTCAAACGTCCAAGCAATTCAATGCGGTGAAAGCACAACTGAAGCGTAATGATGTGAAGGACGTCATTATCGCAACGGATGCAGGGCGTGAAGGAGAGCTAGTAGCGCGCTGGATTTTGGAACAGGCGAAAGTTCGTAAACCGATCAAACGGTTATGGATTTCATCTGTGACAGATAAGGCGATAAAAGACGGCTTTAACAATTTGAAAGATGGCCGTGCTTATGACAACTTGTACGAAGCGGCGGTTGCACGTGCAGAAGCGGACTGGGTCGTGGGTATTAATGCGACACGTGCGTTGACGGTAAAATACAATGCGCAATTATCCACAGGTCGTGTGCAAACGCCAACACTGGCAATGATCGCAGAACGTGAAAAGCAGATTCGTGATTTCAAGCCGAAGTCGTTTTACGGCATACAAGCTTTGACGGAAACAGCGAAATTTACTTGGCATGACAAGGCAGGGCAAACTCAAGTCTTCGATAAAGAAGTGATTGAGCAACTGATGGGGAAATTAGATAAAATTCAAGCTGGCAAAATCACAGACGTCAAAACGACACCGAAGTCGCAGCCAGCACCGCATTTATTTGATTTGACGGAGCTGCAAAAAGAAGCACATCGTCGTTGGTCATGGTCTGCAAAAGAAACATTATCCACATTGCAAAACTTGTATGAACGTCACAAAGCGGTTACTTATCCACGTACCGATTCGAAGCATTTGACGTCGGATATGGCCAATACACTGAAAGAGCGTATTAAAGCGGTGGATCTTGGGCCGTACCGTAAATCGGTGAACACACTTCTTCGTTCCGGGACGATTAAACCGCAAAAAGGCGTGATTGATGACAAGCGTGTATCCGATCACCATGCGATTATTCCGACAGAGGAAACGCCGATTTTACAAAACCTTTCTGATAAAGAGCAACGTTTATATGATTTAATCGTTAAGCGCTTCCTTGCGGTATTCTTCGGTTCGTTCCGTTACGATCAAGTGACAGCGGAGCTTGCGGTAGGTGGAGAAATGTTTAAGGCGAAAGGCCGTACGATTACGGATGAAGGTTGGAAAAAGGTTTATTCAACAGATGAGGACGAAGTGGATACGGATATGCTTCCTGCATTTAAAAAAGGAGATGAAGTAAGCATTCGTGCCATTGTGATGACGGATGGGAAAACGAAGCCACCTGCACGTTTTAATGAAGGAACGCTATTGGCGGCAATGGAAAATCCTGCACAGTTCATGCAAGGCGAGTCTAAGGATTTGATTAAAACAATTGGTGAAACGGGTGGACTTGGAACGGTTGCGACACGTGCGGATGTTATCGAACGATTATTCAACTCCTTCGTTATGGAGAAAAAGGGCAACGATATTTACACGACATCGAAAGGGCGCCAGTTACTTGAACTCGTTCCAGAGGACTTGAAGTCGCCGGCACTAACGGCGGAGTGGGAACAAGGACTAACGAAAATCGCCAATGGGAAAATGAAAAAAGCAGCGTTTATGAAAGATATGATTGCATTCTCGAAGCGTACGGTTACGGAAATTAAAACAGATGACAAAAAGTTCAAGCATGACAATGTCACGGGGAAAACTTGTCCAGATTGCGGCAAGTTATTATTGGAAGTGAACGGTAAGCGTGGCAAGATGCTCGTCTGTCAGGATCGAGAGTGTGGCCATCGTAAAAATGTTTCGACACTAACTAATGCAAGATGTCCGGTATGTAAAAAGAAATTGGAACTACGCGGTGAAGGCGATGGTCGGATTTTTGTTTGTAAATGTGGGCATCGTGAAAAACTATCAGCATTTGAAAAACGTCGCGCAAATTCGGGTGGCAAGAAGGCTGATAAAAGAGATGTGCAGAAATATATGAATAGGCAAGAAGAACCAGAGAATACAGCGATGGCAGATGCGCTAAAGAAACTATTTGAAAAATAAGATTTTAGCGCTTTGGTTGGATTTGTAGGGAATGGTGATTCGGGTATAATGGTGTAACTAGTATCTCGTGAAAATAACAATTTGGAGGTGAAGGCGCATGAATGCAGTTTTGACATATGCTACCGCAAATGATCAGTTGCAACGCTACGATACCATTCGGCGTAGAAATGCCGAAAGTGCTTATAATCGCAATGTCCAATATAATGGGCAAAACCAGAAAATGCTAGAGAAACTGGAAGCTTTATTGACAGGCAAAGACGAACCAGAAGTTGTTCAGGCGAAAGGTCAGGAATTGCGAGAGCTGGGCGCAGGGCAAATGAAGCAAGTCGCGTTACCGATTGGTAAGACGCTTGAAGAAACAATCGATCTTTGGCGGGGTGTGCGTACGGAAGCCATTTCTGTGCCGGAACCGACGACAGCAGATTATCAGCTAGCAGCGACAGCATCAGCGAAGATCATGCAGACGGAAACGCAAATTGCTTTGCGTAAGCTTGCACAATCTGAAGCTGAGATTGCGGTTGCGCGAGAACAGGCTGAGGCGGCACAAGTTGCATCGATGGATCTACCGTCAGCCGCTGATCGCCAAGCGCTTCTTATGCAAAAGCGCTATGAGCGGGCGATTTCGACGTACTCATTTCAAGTCGATGCAAGGCTGAATGGCTTTAAAATGGATGAACCGAATTTTTCTAAGGTTGCATAATACGATGAAAAGGTCGCCTGTTAGTAGGTGACCTTTTTGGTGTTTAGATTTTAAGTGTATAGGCTAAACTTATGATTTTCAGTTACTATCCAGCGAATGCGCCTTACAAGCGGATGCCTCCCACCATAAGACTGGCAGTGATTTTCTGCCTGGCTTATGGTGGGAGGCATCCGCAAGCGCTGAGCGTTGTTAGTGGAATGCTTTAGTTCAGTTTATCTTCATTCAGCTGTTAGTAAGAGGGGGAAATGGAATGGCGAAACAGAGTCGAAACGCGAAGACCAACGCGGTCCGGATACTGGATGGTGAAGGGGTCAGTTATGAACTGATGACATATGATGTAAATGACGGCTTATTAGATGGGGTTTCTGTCGCAGAAAAGACGGGGCAAGCTGTCGATGCAGTGTTTAAAACATTAGTGACGATTGCAGGACCGCGAGTGCTCATCGTTTTCTTAGTGCCAGTTGCGCAAGAATTGGATTTGAAAAAAGCAGCAAGGGCAGCCGGGGTGAAAAAGCTAGAGATGTTACCATTGAAAGACTTAACGAAAGAAACTGGTTATGTTCGTGGGGGATGTTCAGCGGTTGGGATGAAAAAGCGTTATCCAACGTTTATGGATCAGACGGCGGAATTGCTTGAGCAAATCATTGTCAGCGCGGGCAAGCCAGGTTTACAGATGAAACTCGCACCTGACGATTTGGCACGTGTAGCCGGTGCAGCTTTTTATGATCTTGTAAAAGGCTGATTGGGTGTTTAGGAGATATTTACGTGATACAATAGAAAGCTTGGGTGTATCGTATTCATGTAAGACATGGGTGTTTTGGTTGTAGAGAGAAGGAAGTATATGCGAAAGGTTTTACTATGGAGATGGGTATTTTATTTTATCGGGCTGTTAGTGTTGTCACTAGGCATTTCGATGACCATCAAAGGGCAGAAGCTTGGCGTTGGACCTTGGGACGTCTTGCATGTTGGCTTGCATCAAAATTTTGGACTGTCAATTGGGACTTGGAGTATTATTACAGGACTTATCATAATCATCTTGACCGCCTTGGTGTTGCGGGAATGGCCGAAAATCGGGACATGGTTGAATATGTTGCTCCTTGGGATTTTTATCGACTTATTCAACTTGTTGCTGCCTGATTTTACTGCGCTAGGTACACAAATGCTTATTTTCATAGCGGGCATTGTTGTGATGGGGTACGGTGCGGGAATTTATATTTCACCTAATATCGGCGCGGGTCCACGTGATGGATTGATGCTGTTGCTTGTTGAAAAAACAGGGGCTAGTATTAAAAAAATCCGTACAACGCTTGAAGTGCTCATTGCGGTAATAGGTTGGTTATTTGGCGGACCGATCGGAGTGGGGACTGTATTGATCGCTCTATTTTTGGGGCAAATCGTTCATTATACTTTGCCACAATGTCGCAGTATATTGTTGAAGGTTATTGGGGAACAGGATGAAAAAGTTTTATCTGAAATCAGATAAAGCCTCCGGCGGATGTCACAGATTTTGAAAGGAGTTAATGAAGGCAGTCTAAGTGCGCGACGTCCTGTCGCGACGACTGCGTACCCACGTCCTGTGGGCACAAGCTCGATTCAAAATCTGGACGCAATTACGCCGAGGCGTAATTTATTGTAAGCACGGGCTCGTTAGCCGTGCTTTTTTTTGTGCGCCGAGCATAGGCTAGTCGTATGGATAGAAAGGATGGTCAGGATGAATGGAACGATAACCCAATATATGGGGACAGCCTATACAGGTCGGGGCATCTCTCACAAGTACGACAAACTGATTGCGACGGCTACGACAACGTACTTTTTGAAGTGTCCGCCGACAAATGCAATTTCCGATGTATTGAATGAAACAGCTACGCTCTTTGTTAGACGGGGCTATGATGTGGATCGGTTTATGGACCCCATTCAGCCGGAGAAGACGGATGCAGTTTTTGTGAAGGGGGCCAATCTTTTTTTCATTCAAGCATCACATCCGGTTGCGCTAGAGCCAGCAGATATTGGTGGTAGGCATCGTGTGATTAGCTTTTATGATATCTACGATGAAGTGAAATTACGCGGGCAGAACGCTTTGATTGTAGACAAGTTAGCGGAAGCAGAAGTGGCACTTGGCAAGGCGTTGCAAGCACTTGCTGATGCGAAACGCATTCATGATGATTGGGAAGCGGTAAACATTCGACGCATGATGTGGGAGCAACATGAAAATCTGATTCAATCCTTGAAGGAGGAACTGTTTGGCACGATAAGGTTGAATAAGCAGACGGCTATTTCACATCGCCTCATCGGTTCGTTGACATCTCGGGGGGCGCAAGATTTTATCCCCTCGATTACGAAGGGCTTGGAACGACGGATTCTTATTAAAGGATTGCCGGGTACAGGAAAATCGACGCTGATGAAGGCGCTTGGAGCTGAGGCGGAGAAGCGTGGTTTTGATGTGCTATATGGATGGTGTGGTTTAGATCCAGCAGGTGTGGATCTTGTACAGTTTCCGGAGCTATCGCTCTGTATATTGGATGCCACGCAGCCGCATGTCTATGATCCGGAATTGCCGGGGGATGAAGTGCTCGACCTTGTGCAGATGTGTGTGAAGGATGCGGAGGCGGAGAAGGAAATCGAGCGCATTCGCGACGTGTATGCAGAAAAAATGCTTGATGCAACGGGCTATATGCAGACGTATGCACAGGCTGAAAATAGTGTGAAAATCGCAATGGATGGGGCGATTCAGCAATCGGTTTTTGATAAGAAGTCGCAAGTACTATTGGAGCTACCTTAACGGATGTAGTTCATTCTGCGATAAGGCTGATCGTGTGCTAAAATAAAAGCATCATCTGTTTGAAAGGAAGATTGCTTTGTCCAAAGTACTCGATACGTTTCTACAGGAAAATTTAGCGGAGCTTCGTGAGCAAGGGTTATACAATGAAATCGATCCGGTTGAAGGTCCAAATGGCCCTATCATTACGATTAAAGGTGAAAGTTTGATTAATTTGTCTTCTAATAATTATCTCGGGCTTGCGACAGATTCAGATTTGAAGCAGTTAGCAATTGCAGCAACGAATAAATATGGCGTCGGTGCAGGTGCGGTGCGTACCATTAATGGGACGCTCGATATTCATGTGGCACTGGAAGAAAAGCTGGCCATCTTTAAAGGGACGGAAGCAGCGATTGCTTATCAGTCCGGTTTTAACTGCAATATGGCGGCGATTTCTGCGGTTATGACGAAAAAAGATGCCATTCTTTCAGACGAATTGAATCATGCATCGATTATCGACGGTTGTCGTCTATCGGGTGCGAAAATCATTCGTGTGAATCATCAAGATATGGATGACTTGCGTGCGAAAGCGAAGGAAGCAACGGAATCTGGCTTGTATGAAAAAGTGATGTACATTACGGATGGCGTATTTTCGATGGACGGCAATATTGCGAATTTGCCTGAAGTCGTGAAGATTGCTAAGGAATTTGATTTGATTACTTATGTGGATGATGCGCATGGTTCGGGTGTGACGGGCCAGGGCAAAGGGACAGTGAAACAGTTTGGTCTTGAGAAGGACATTGATTTTCAAATTGGGACACTGTCGAAAGCGATTGGCATTGTCGGGGGCTATGTGGCAGGCTCGAAGGATTTGATTGATTGGCTAAAGGTGCGTTCGCGTCCATTTTTATTCTCCACGGCATTGCCCGCGGGGGATATAGCGGCAATCATGGGAGCGCTTGACAAAATCACAGCCTCGACAGAGCTACATGATCAGCTGTGGGAAAATGGTAACTATTTGAAAGCGGGACTTGCGAAGCTAGGCTTTGACATTGGTGCTTCTGAAACGCCAATTACGCCGTGTATCATCGGTGAAGAAAAGCTGACACAGCAATTTTCACAACGGCTAGCAGAAGAAGGTGTCTATGCCAAATCGATTACTTTCCCAACGGTTGCGAAAGGGAAAGGGCGCGTTCGTAACATGCCAACTGCAGCGCATACGAAAGAAATGCTAGATGAAGCTCTTATGATTTATGAAAAAGTTGGAAAAGAGCTTGGTGTGATTTCATAAGAAACGACAAAACCTGGATGGCGTATAAGCCTTCTAGGTTTTGTCGTTGGAAAAGGTGGTCATATAGATGACATTTGAAGAGGTAATGGCAGAACTTGAGGCCTATGGCAATGAACAAACGAAGAAAACGTTTTTGAATCACGGCGCGACGGAACCGCTTTTTGGTGTACGGGTCGGCGATTTGAAGAAAATTTTGAAGCATATTAAGAAGGATCAGGAATTGGCGCTACGTCTCTATGACACGGGCAATTATGATGCGATGTATCTTGCCGGGCTTGCGGTCAATCCGAAATTGCTATCTGAGGAAGAGTTGAGACGATGGGTGGAGGCCGCGAAGTGGCACGCTGTCGCGGAATACACGATTGGCTGGGTAGCTGGTGAGAGCCCATATGCGCTAAAACTGGCACGAGAATGGATAGCGTCTGACCGTGAGATGACGGCGGTTGCAGGTTGGAGCACGTATGCCAATTATGTGATGTATGCAGGAGCAGAAGAATTTGATTTCGATGAAATTCGCGCACTGTTGCAGACGGTCGAACAGACAATCCACCAAGCACCGAATCGAGTTCGTTACGTGATGAACCAATTCGTTATTTGTGTCGGATCGTATATACTAGAACTACGCGACGTCGCAAAAACTGTGGCTGCAACGATTGGAAAAGTACAAGTTAACATGGGCAATACCGCATGTAAAGTGCCGCTTGCAACAGATTATATCGACAAAGTCTTGGCACGTGGCGAGCCGAAGAAAAAGAAAACATTGCGTTGTTAATACAGAAAAGCGTAAGTGCTTGTTCAGGAGCGACAGGCGTTGGTGGGCTTGAAGATAAAGGCACTTTTTGCCTTTATCGGCAAGACCGAAATGACCCGAGCTCCTAGGCACTGGAGCCTGGACACCAAGAAAAGCGTAAGTATCGGTCTAATGAAAAAGAGTAACTATCCGAAATCAACATATACTGCTATAAACAACAAAAAGTCCGCAAATGAGCGGGCTTTTTTATATATCTGAAAATAGAGTAAATAAAATTGTTTTTTCTAGGAGAACATTTTATAATGGGTTTAGATGATTAAATCAGCATACTATATACTATATAAAACAATAGTGTTCTCTCTGTAAACACATTTTGGCGAAGAGGAGCGATGAACAATGAAGAAAATCATGGTCACAGGGGCACTTGGACAAATTGGCTCGGAATTGATTGAAAAGCTTCGTTCAGAATATGGTGTGGATAATGTATTGGCGACGGATATTCGAAGTATAGGCGCAATGACGGACGGTCCGTTTGAGGTACTTGATGTAACTGATGGTAGGAAGATGCATACACTTGCGAAAGATTTTGGCGCGGATACACTGATGCATATGGCGGCATTGTTGTCTGCTAAGGCGGAAAAGGAGCCATTGCTTGCTTGGAATCTCAATATGGGTGGCTTGACGAATGGATTAGAAGTGTCGCATGAATTGGGTATGCAATTTTTTACGCCAAGCTCTATCGGCGCATTTGGTCCCTCGACACCCAAAAAAGCGACGCCGCAAGAAACCTTGCAACGTCCAACGACGATGTATGGTGTCAGTAAAGTTGCAGGGGAATTGCTATGCGATTATTATTTTCATAAATTTGGACTCGATACACGTGGCGTGCGATTTCCTGGGTTGATTTCCTATGTAGCTAAACCAGGTGGCGGCACAACGGACTACGCAGTTGATATTTATTACAAAGCGATTCAGAAGGGGAAATATACCTCATATATTGCAGAAGACACGTATATGGATATGATGTATATGCCGGATGCTTTGCAGGCGATTGTCGATGTGATGGAGGCAGATCCTGCAAAATTGATTCACCGAAATGCCTTCAATGTGACAGCGATGAGTTTCGAACCATCTCAAATTGCGGCGGCGATTCAGAAACACATCCCTTCATTCAAAATCGATTATGACATCGATCCAGTACGTCAGGCGATTGCAGACAGCTGGCCCGATTCCATTGATCCATCAGCAGCTATCTCGGAATGGGGATTCAAAGCCTGCTATGATTTGGCTGCAATGACGGAGGATATGCTAGTGAAGTTGGGAATGAAACCGCAAGCATCATACTAACCTAGCACCCGAAGCCATTGAGATTGAACACACTATAAAGAAGGAAAGCCCCCGCAAAATCTGCGAGGGCTTTTCTTCTTCATTAAAACAATAAATGTGCCACACCTGCAACGATTGGCAACGCGATGAGCGTGCGCAATAGGAAGATGATGAGCAGGTCGAGGATGTTGATCGGAATCTTGGAGCCGAGTAACAGTCCACCGACTTCCGACATGTAAATGAGTTGAACAACAGAAATCGTCGCAATAACAAAGAGTGTTAATTCGGATGTGATTGCGCCGTCTGCCAAGATAACAGGCAAGAACATGTCCGCAAATCCAACAACCATTGTTTGTGCAGCTGCTTGTGCTTCTGGAATGCCAAGAACGGATAAAATCGGTTCAAATGGTTTCCCTAAAATCGTGAAGAGGCTTGTATACTCTGCAAGAACGAGGGCAACTGTACCGAATGCCATGACGACGGGGGCAACACCAATCCACATGTCGAAAACATTTTTCATACCTTCGCTCACAACTTTGCCGAGGGAACGATTTTTGTTGGCGGTTTCAAGTGCCTTTTCAAGACCATGACTAAAAACGTTATAGCCTTCAGGTAGTTTTTCATCGTCGCCCGTGAACGGTCGTCCATCAATGTACTCTTCTTGTTTTCCAGCAAGTGGATAAATCCGTGGCATGACAAAAGCGAGAATTAAGCCTGTTAACAGTACAGTTCCATAAAACGGTAGGAAGTAAGCAGACATACCAACAGTATCGATAATAACGAGCGAGAATGTAATGGACACGACGGAAAATGTCGTTCCGATAATCGCCGCTTCTTTTTTCGTATAATAGCCATCCTCATACTGTTTACTTGTCAATAACACACCGATAGTTCCATCACCAATCCATGATGTCAGTGCATCGATGGAGGAACGCCCCGGTAGTTTAAACAAAGGACGCATCACTTTTACCATCATTGTCCCGAAAAATTCGAGTAGACCGAAATTCAATAAAAGCGGTAAAAACAGCCCTGCGAATAAGAAAATCGTGAATAAGAATGACACCAATCCATCTGGTGCGAGTAGAAGACCACCTGTATTTTCATTCACAATGGCTTCAGGCCCGATTTGGAACGTCACCATTACAGCGAATACCGCTCCGATAACACGCGTAATCGTCCAGAACGGCGACACTTTGAATAATGTCATGGCGAATGAAGGCTTCGCATGATCTGCCCTCACGAATAAATACAACACCGAGCCGAGCGCGGCAATCACAATGATAATCATCGCCGTCATTGGCATAAGTGGTTCAAGTGCAACAGATAGAATGTCTGCGAATTTGGCGATAGGCACTTTCCATTCATTGCCAAATTTCAATGGAATCATGAATAGGACAATGCCTAGGATAGATGGGATTAAGAAATAGAACCAGGTAGAAATACTAAACTTTTTCACTTTATGTCTCTCCTCCAAAGTAGATACGTATATTACGTATAAATATACATACTATACGTTTTTGAGCCCCTTGTAAATAGCGTGCGCCCTATTTCAATTTTTCAATCTATTAAGTAGAAAAAAAGCCGCAGTCGGGTAGACTGCGGCGCATGATTATTCGAAATCCTGATCCCAATTATACGTGTAAAAACGTTCGGTGTTGAACCATTGTAAAGCTTCAGGATCTTGTGCTGCTAATTTCTTTTCCATATCTTGCATCATCCAAACCGTTTGTGAGGCATGAGCATTTAATGTAGCGATTTTTTTCTCATTCATAGCAGTAATATCGTGAATGATATCGGGTTCGCCAAGCACTTCGACTGTGTTGTTGGCGAAGGCAATTGTATAGAGAGTTGGACGTTCTGTTTCTGTAATACGTCTTACAGCTCGGACAACTGCACGCGCTGTCGCATCGTGGTCAGGATGGACAGATAGACCAGGGTAGAATGAAATGATGAGAGAAGGATTCGTTTCGTCGATTAAATCGGTAACGAGCTGAACCATTTTTTCATCGTCTTCGAATTCGATTGTTTTATCACGCAGACCCATCATCCGCAAATCATCGAGACCCATTGCTTCACAGGCTTTTTGAAGCTCGGCTTTACGGATTTGTGGCAATGTTTCCCGATTTGCGAATGGGGGATTACCAAGATTGCGTCCCATTTCACCGAGTGTTAAGCATGCATATGTGACGGGAACACCCATTTCACGATATGTTGCAATTGTGCCGGATACGCCGAATGCTTCGTCGTCCGGATGGGGGAATATGACCAGTACGTGGCGTTCTTTTTTAATCATTCAAATCCTCCTTAATATGTGAACGGTGTCTCGCTAATTTCAAGCGCGACCGCAAGTTTACCTTCTGGATCGAGGCCTGCCATGAGCAGACGCCCGTGTTCGTCGATTTTATAATGTGTGATGCCTTGTGCGTAAATCCAACCGGATGGTAGTTTCAATCCGACACGATGTGGCGAATCACCTGCGACTTTTCCGAGTTCAAATTTCACAACAATATTGCGGATAAATGCGCCTGCATTGAAAAATCCTTCTTTGAAATGAGAGGCATACGAGCCATTTGTCGTTTCAAGGTGAATGTAGACGTCTTTATTCGCGAAGGAAGTAATGAGTTCCTGTAAATGCTCGGGTTGTACTTTTTCCATGAAAAATCCTCCTTTGACACGCTAACAGTGCTTCTGTCTAGTATATCGATAATCGATGGTGAATGCGATTCACGCGGCTTGGGAGTGTGTGGGCTACATCTTGTGTAACCGCGCAAAGTGGAGTTCAAAGCGATCAAACATCTTGTGGAACCACGCAAAATTAGGAGTGCCCTAGGACACGTCAATAGAGTCCCCACACCAAGCAAAAAAACGACCGGGAACTCATTCCCGATCGTCGCATGTCTTCCTTATACTTCAGTAGTCGTAATTTTAGGCGCACCTACACGATTTTTCGCACCATGCATGACAGGTCCAACATAGTCGTTCAGTTTCCAACCATTAGCAATTGCAGCTGTGACGAATGTTTTCGCTTCCAACACAGCATCTCTAACAGGATGTCCATTGGCAAGGTTTGCTGTGATGGCTGCTGCAAACGTACAGCCTGCACCGTGATTATAATGTGTGGCTGTTTTTTCTGCTTCTAGCAATGTGAAGGTTGTCCCATCATAGAACAGGTCCACTGCTTTCGCATGATTAAGTTGTTTGCCGCCTTTGATGACCACATTACGTGCGCCAAGTGAATGGATTTTTTCAGCGACAGCTTTCATATCTTCAATCGTTTTTGGCGTTTTTGTGCCAGCAAGCTGTCCGGCTTCAAACAAGTTTGGTGTCACAATCTCCGCTTTTGGTAGAAGGAATTCGACCATTGCGTCCACTGTTCCGGGGTTGAGTACCTCATCTTCACCTTTACACACCATAACTGGATCGATGACAACATGGTCAAGGCCTGATTCCGCGATGGCATTGCCTGCAATTTGAATGATTTCCTCTGTGCTCAGCATGCCGGTTTTGATGGCGTCAACGCCCGTTGAAAGGGCTGTTTTAATTTGTGCTTGTAAGACATCGACCGGCAACGAGTAAACGCCGTGTGCCCAATGGTTGTCTGGGTCCATTGTCACGACAACTGTAACGGCTGTCATGCCATATGTGCCGTGCTCTTGAAATGTTTTCAAGTCAGCTTGGATGCCCGCGCCGCCTGATGTATCGGATCCTGCAATTGTTAAAGTCTTTTTCAACGCCATAATGTGAACGTCTCCTTCTGTGTTGGAATGAACTCTGTATTTATTTTATCAAATTAATCAAAAACTACAATTATTATTGAATATCGTCCGCTTTTATCATTTTGATAACGGAAAAGGTAAGGAGCGCCGCCAGTAAAAATGTAACGCCTGCGCTAATAAGATGTCCATTTATGACAAGTCCGATGGCAAGTGCAAATAGGACGATGATTCCGCAACCAAAGAGGAGCAAAAGGATGATGAGTCCGGCGTTTTTTGAGCGTTCGGGTACGCGGTCGCCATGTTTTGCGGCTTCTGTAATGGTTTTCATTTTTTCACGTAGTTGCATATTAGCCATAGTCCATCCCTCCAACATCATCGTACCATGTCTTTCTAGTTGTTTGAACTGCAACTTTTCGATAGTCTAAACGTATAAGAGAATGTCGAAAAAGAAGGAAAGAGGGATGAGATGAAAGATCGAAAGAAAATAGATGAAATGGAACGCTTATTGCAAGAGTTGAAGCAGGCGAAAAAGGAATCGGCTGTGACTGTAGATACAGTGAAAGGGCGCTCATTCGGCTTTTGGCGTACGGGGAAATTATTTTTTTCAGTATGGCGCAAACCATTTCTCGTCATCGCTTTGTTGATTCTACTGTTAATGGTAGCTTTGCCGTTTGTGACATTTTTCGTGCTCAAACAAGGCAGTACATTCACAGAGCAAAAGGGCGTATTTCTAGAGCAAATCCAAGACTTGAACGAGTTGGCGACGGCGGAGGCGTATACGAAAGTCATTATTGAACGTCAAGATAATACGTTGTTTGGCCAAAGTATCGGGCTCAATTTACCAGGAACGAAGCGGCAGTTGCTTGTCGTCATTCCGGGGTCTGTGAAGGCGGGTGTCGATATGTCGAAGCTGGCGGAAAAGGATATTGTCGTGGATGAAGCGAATAAGACGGCCAAACTTACACTCCCAGCGGCTACATTTTTAGGAGGCGCGGAAATTTATTTTGATCAAGTCGAAGTGTATTCGTACGAGGGAATTTTCCGTGAGAAGGCGAATATTGAAGAGGCTTATGAGCTCGCTGAAGAAGCGAAAAGGCTTATACTAGAAGAAACGGCTGGACAAGGGGTGCTACAGATGGCGCAACAAAATGCAGAGAAGACGCTACGAGAAATGTTTTCGTTTGCGGGTTATGATGTGAAAATTGAATTTAAGGAATTGATGGCTGATGAGTAAACAAATTTTCGGCAATGATTGGGATGCTGTTTTAGGAGACGAGTTTAAGAAACCTTATTATTTGAAGTTACGTGAATTTCTCAAGATGGAATATGCGGGACAAATCATCTATCCACAGACGAATGATTTGTGGACAGCATTTAAGCTGACGCCTTTCGATGAAGTGAAGGTCGTCATATTGGGACAAGATCCTTATCACGGCCCGGGGCAAGCGCATGGCTTAAGTTTTTCTGTGCAACCAGGTGTGAAGATTCCACCAAGCCTACGCAATATGTTCAAAGAGTTGTCGTCAGATATTGGCTGTGCGATTCCCGAACAAGGCACGTTGACGGGCTGGGCGCAGCAAGGTGTACTGATGTTGAACACAGTGTTGACGGTCAGGCAAGCTGAAGCTAACTCACATCGCAAACAAGGCTGGGAAACATTCACGGACGAAGTCATTCGACAGTTGTCAGCACGTGAAAAACCCATTGTATTCATATTATGGGGGCGACCGGCACAGGAAAAGAAAAAGCTGATTGATCTATCGCGACATGCGGTGATTGAGTCGGTTCACCCAAGTCCGCTAAGCGCAAGTCGTGGATTTCTCGGCAGTCGTCCTTATTCGGCAACGAACCAGGTGTTAGAGGCGTGGAATGAAAAGCCGATTGACTGGGAGAAGACAGTATGAGAGAAGTTAGGCTTTGAAGTATATATTGAGTTTGCTATGCTACCAGTAGTATAAATTGAGCCAAGGTGGAGGCTGCGGAACCTGTAATACTCCCTGAATTCAGAGTGGGGAGGAGGTGAAGCATATGGTGAATGTTATTTTGACCGCTTTCTTTGTTAGCGTTGCAACATGGTTTGGAAGTTATTTATCTTCCGAACTTGTTAAATACGTGAAGCGAAGAGGAAAAAGGCGCAAAAAAACCACCCTCCGCCGACACGGAAAAAAGGGTGGCAAGCACAAAAAAGAAGTAAACGTTAACTGTAGCCACGCCTTGACGTCCAAATCAATTTGTAACTACTGAGTGTCCATTCCATGGGCGCTCTTTTATATTACGCTAAATCTATCTACAGTATACATCCCTATGTATATGGCTTGTAAGGGATTTTGTTTACTTTTGTAAACGAGTAAGATGCTTTAAATCCAGTAAATATGATAAAGTGGAGAGGAATAGAGGTGACCGAAATGGCTGTGAATTGTTTTCAATGCCAACATTTTTTTGTGACGTGGGATCAGCGCAATCCGCGGGGATGTAGAGCATACGAGTTCAAAACGCGTGAATTGCCATCGGTTGTAGTGAAGCGAACGTCCGGTATGGAGTGTTTGAAGTTTACGCAGAAGAAAGGGGATGTAAGACGGTGATTTCATATGACCGCATCATCTCGGAAATGGAACGACAATTGAGTGTAGCGAAGCGCTCGGATGACGAGCGTGGCATGCGCGAGGCGTTAGCAGCTGTTAGATCGCTTTGCGAAGTGGCGCTTGGTGGGAATGGTGCTAGGCAAGAAGAGAAGAGTGCCCCGAAAATGCTGATGGCGGCTCCTGAAGTGCAATCGATTTCTTCAGTGCAGTCCATTTCTTCGTTAGAAGCCAAGCCGCTCGAGGAAGAAGATGCAAATGGCGGTTCGTTATTTGATTTTTGATTAAATCTGGGGTGCTTGGTACCCGTCAAAAAGAAGAAAGTAGGGGGAAGTAATGCCATTTTTTATTATCGCAGGTGCTATTAATGCGGCAATTGCCGTTGCGTTTGGTGCATTCGGTGCGCACGCATTAAAGGAAAAGTTGTCCGAATATCAATTAGGGATTTGGGAAACGGCTGTGCAGTACCAAATGTTTCATGCTATTGGATTGCTCGCCATCGGAATTTTGATGAGTTCATCACTCTTTGGTGCATCGACACAGTTAACATGGGCCGGGTATTTGCTGCTCGCAGGTATTATTATTTTCTCAGGTAGCTTGTATGTATTAAGCTTGTCTGGAATTGGTATTTTGGGTGCAATTACGCCGATCGGTGGCGTGGCGTTTATTGCAGGCTGGATCATGTTAATTATCGCTGCGATTAAATATGCAAACTAAAACAGGGGGATTCCTCCTGTTTTTTTACGGCCTGAATTGTTGAAGAATTTACACAATTTATGCGTAAATACAATGTTATACTAAAAAGAAAAAGAGGTGCTTCTATGGTTTCGAGTAAACAGCATTCCAAGTCACCATTTCTTTTAGTATTACTTCTACTCGTTCTATCCACAAATCTAGCGCTCTATCGGCTACCGCTTCCCATTTTACCAGCCCCGGCAGATGCAACGGGGGTGATTCTAGGTTCACTTTTCGACTTTTCGATTGTCGCTCCACTCCTTCTACTGGCCATGACACGTAAAAAAGGATTCACTGTGAAACGATTCATTACTTTTATGGTGCTAGGCATAGTTGCTGCTCGATTTATAATTCCGGCTGCTTATTTTGAACCATTCAAATTTGTACCATATGTAGCGATTGGAATGGAAGGAATCATTGTTCTTGCTGAACTAGGACTCATTTTCCTGTTGTTGAAACATATGCCTCGAATTATAAGAGACATCAAGTCGAGTGAAGAAGGGCCGTTATTTTCCTTTGCAGCATTAGTCGAAAAGCGGGTAGGATCTCACCTACTTATAAAAATTATTAGTGCAGAAATACTTATGTTTTACTATGCATTTGCTTCTTGGAAAAAGCGTCCGTTCGTCGGAGGAAACCGGTTTACGATGCATACGAAAACAAGTTATATCGCCTTTCAAGTCATGATCATCCATGCTATTGTTGTGGAAACGTTCGGTATTCACTGGTGGCTCCATGGTAAATCACTAATACTATCCATTGTGTTACTCGTTTTGAACGTCTACTCGGTGATTTTCTTTATTGGAGACATTCAAGCGCTTCGCCTCAATCCGCTCATTGTAGATGATAAAAAAATCCGCATATCGTTGGGGTTAGGGAAGCGAATGACCATTCCGTTGGATGAGATTGCGCATATTGCGTGGGGCGATGAAGCTGCCAATGAAAATCTAAAGGCAAAAGGCATCGTGGACTTCATAGTACGAGATTTGGAAGCAGTAACTCCGCAGTGTGTGATTACGTTCAAGCGACCGCTGAAGGCAACACTCTTTTTAGGCTTTGAAAAAGAGTTTACGAAAGCCGCGCTGCGAGTAGATGATCCAGTTGGTTTTCGGAATCGTTTAGAAGGTCATTAAGGGCATATAGTACAAAAAAATCTTCCATCGGCTTGGTATGGCCTGTGGAAGATTTTTTGTACAAAGGTTTAAGCTTTACTTATTAAGGCTGTTGTGGAAAGTAGTTAATCTTTCCATCAAACTCCGCATAGTCGAAGTAAATCATGGGGAATAAGAATTCATGGCCTGTTCCGGTTTCATCCAAAATGACATGGTCGCGGCCGGCAGCTACGACGGTTCCAACGATGGCTTTTGTGTTCTTGCCTGATTCGAGTGCATGTTCGAACGAAAAATGGAAAGTACCGGGTTGACCGATATTTAAACGCAAAATATTTTCAATATAGGATTGTTCACGGGCTGGTGGTCCGGGGAGTGGTCCAATGGGCACTCCAGGACTAGGAGGCCTTCCGCTCGGAATTGTGACTTGTGGCGGTGTGATATGCTGATTTTGATAGGTAGGGTTCCAATAATATTGGACCATTTCTTCATCCTCTCGAATTTTGATAGTCATTATGTCTCGGCGTAATTGTGTCCAAGTTTGTGACATCCGCCGGAGGCATTCACTTTTTGCTGAACAAAGTTAGACGGTAGGGCAGTCTGCAGCTGTCGGTGAAAAGAAACAATGCGATTTGAATCTGCCTGTGTTCCATTGACCATACCATTGTGCCGGACAATCACCTGTCGGCATGAAAAACCATAAGGATCGTTCGCCTGGATTGAAGCGTTCGCCATTGACGACGCGTCTTGCAAGTCTTCTGTCTTGCTCACGCGCACGCTGATAAAAATAACTTTTTGTTGTCGCTTCGAAGCCGCCAGGCCGTTGGAAGACCATATCTTCCAGCGAACGGATGTCTTTAAAATCCAGGCAGTCTGCAAGTACACGATTTACCCCGACATTGCCGACCAGAAGCATTCCTAATTCCCCATCCCCCTCCGCTTCAGCCCGCATGAGCCGTGCAAGCATATCCAATTGAGCTTCGTTATATTTTATCACTGCCACAGCACAACCCCCTTGGGGAATCATATGAAGAGGATGTAGAGAAAATGACTGCGAAATTGAAATGGATTAGAACGTATTGCTTCGCTAACTCTTCATTCCACTTTAAACCAATATATGTTTTAATGATGTACAGGCAATGAAAGAGGAGGGAAAATTTGGGGTGTGGAAGGGGCCAACGAAGAAGCAGAAACAAAGAGAGTGGTGGAGAGTTCCAACGAAGAAGCGAAAAAAGAATATAGAGGGTAAACGGCTGCTTTATGAGATTCTTGCCTTTGCTTTATTTTTATTCCTCATCTATACAATCGTTATCAATGTGCAAGAACATATAGAGATGAAACAAAATTATGCCGTAGAGCCAGCGGTGGTAACTGTATATGATAAAACAGCTACCAAATATCTTTTTGGCGGCATTAATCACGTAGCGCTTCTTGAACCAGGTCTTATTGATAAAGTGCCGAGATCTTTGAAAGACAATCAAAAAGCTGCCCTTACAAAAGCGCAATTCGATACATTGTCCCCTGGTGATTCGCTCGATGGATTCATTGTAAATCAGCAGTTTTATACGGAACGTGATCTTGAAAATGAATTTGAAGGGTTCCCATTTGTCTTATTGATGATTTGCGTTTATCCGATGGGGTACATCATTTATCAGGCATTCAAATTTAAAAAGGTCGATGCATTATTTGAACGTTTTACGATACGTTTTGATCGTTCACTGTCGTTTGTTGTCAACACAGTAGTTTTTGGTGGACTGACGGTGGGGCTGTTATTTTCGTATTATTCACTTGCAGGCACGATAAAATATGCGTATGACTGGAAGACGAGTCCGGATTTTATAGAGACATCTGCAGAAGTGCGTCACAAATCGATGCAACATGGAAGCGGCACGTATGCGGAGGATACGTTTTATGTGGCTCTTGCTTTCAAGGGGAATTCGGGAGAGTCCATCCATGTGACAAAAGAAGTTACACGAAGTGCCTATAAAGCCAATTCGCGTGAGGTTTTCATAAAGTATAAGAAGGATAATCCTTATGATGTTTATGCACAAGAACTAACCTCTTCGGAGATAGCTGATCTACTAGGGTCATCCACAATGATTATTTATTACTTGACGATTGTAATAACGGCATTGCTTCTTTTCGCCGTGTATTTATTGGATAAAAAACGGCGAACAGGTTCTTACTAGTAGAAAAAAGGGAGCTGCATGTGATATGCGGCTCCCTTTTATTCTTGTCTAGGTTCCAGCGCTTTCTAAGTTAAATCTCAAAAAACGCTGCTTTTTTATCGCCATCTAAAATCGTACCGACGAAGAATGAACCGAATTCGCCGTAGCGTGCACTTACTTCGTCAAAACGCATTTCGTAGACGAGTTTTTTGAACTGAAGTACGTCATCTGCGAATAGTGTCACTGCCCATTCGTAATCGTCAAAGCCGACAGAACCGGAAATGATTTGTTTCACTTTGCCAGCGTAACTGCGGCCAATCATACTGTGGCTGCGCATCATTGCTTTGCGTGTGTCCATGTCGAGCATGTACCAGTTGTCGTCGCCATCGCGCTTTTTGTCCATTGGGTAGAAACAGATATACTGGCTGCGTTGCAATTCTGGATACAGACGTCCGCGAACGAATGGATTTTGGTAAGGATCTTCTGTTGATTCACCTGCTAGATAGTTCGACAGTTCGACGACCGAAACGTAAGAGTATGCGGGAACTGTGAAATCTGCAATCGCAAGTTTGTTAAATTCGGTTTCGAGCTCTTGAATTTCGTCCATTGTTGGACGTAAAGTCATAAGCATGAAATCCGCTTTTTGACCAATTACTGTATAAAAAGCATGTGCGCCTGTTTTAGCGTCATCTGCTTTTTGGAGTTTTTCAAGATAGACAAGAAATTCATCTACTGCTGCTTGGCGTTCTTCTTTTGAAATCAATTTCCAAGATGCCCAGTCCATCGAGCGTAAATCGTGTAGTACGTACCAACCATCGAGTGTCATTGCTGCTTCGTTCAAATGAATTCAAACCCCTTTACGCTGAATTTACTTCTTCATTCAGTGTAGCATATCCCATATGGAAAGGTCATTCACAAGCGTTGTTGTCACGAATTTGCCATGAAGTATAGCGCTGTTATCGTCGCCGCAAGTCGTGTATGCTAGGGGGAGAGAATTGCAGGTCAAAAGTCTACGATCAGGAGAAGTTAATTATGATAAATTATGAAGCATTTTTACAAAATCCCGAATGGCGATTCGTCGATGAATCGATGACGACACGTACACGCTCTGCGCTGGAATCATTTGCTGCGGATGATACACTCTGCCACCTTGTAGGCCAACAGATGAGCGTGCCGGCCATTCGCACATGGGTGCATGAGCAAACCGTAGTGCTCGGTATTCAAGATCATCGCTTGCCCCATATTGAGCAGGCTATACCGATGTTGGAGCAAGCAGGATATAAGGCAATTGTTCGTAACTCGGGCGGTCTTGCGGTGGTATTAGATGAGGGTGTCTTGAATGTTTCCATCGTTCTATCGGAACAGGATACCGCAATTGATATTCCGACAGGCTATGAAGTGATGTTGGCATTTGTTCGCATGCTATTTCCAGAAGCGGGTAATCGCATTGAAGCTTATGAAATTGTCGGTTCGTATTGTCCAGGATCCTATGATTTAAGTATCGATGGTCGGAAATTTGCGGGCATTTCACAACGGAGACTGCGCCAAGGCATCGCGGTGCAAGTCTATCTTTGCGTAGAAGGCAGTGGATCAGAACGTGCGGAATTGATTCGCGATCTGTATGACATTGGTTTACAAGGAGAAGAGACGAAATTCGCCTATCCGGTTATTCAGCCGGAAGTGATGGCTTCTCTTTCTGAGCTGTTGGATATGAAGCTGACTGTTAGTGATGTTGTGATTCGCATTCAATTGTTGTTACGAGCATTAGCGGAGAATGTGCTAATGGGCGGCTTGGAGCCAGAAGAGATGGAGTTGTATGCGTTTTATTTGGAGCGTGTTGTGGAGCGGAATGCAAAAATGTTGGCACGTGGATGAATGTAAAAAAGCGCAAGGCGCCGTTTGGATTCTAGGAGCCCAGACACAAAGAAAAACCACCGATTAATGACTCATCGGTGGTTCTTTGGACACGAGATTGCCGTTTTGCTCCATTTTGAAAACCGGTGCTGTGCGATCGGTTTCATCTTCTAATGTGACAAGACGACGTGCGCGATTCATAATTTGAACGAATTGTTCGTAGTCGGCACGCAGTGTATTATTTTCCTGCTGGAGCTTTTGAATTTCCTTTTCAAGCATCTCGGCCTTTTCATTGGCTACTTTGGCGGTTTGACGCCAGCGGAGAGACTCGTTATCTCCTAGTCCGGTGTGATGCATGCGGACAAGATACGCAATGACTGTGTCGAGAGAAAGTGCCGATAGTGGAACGGATATCTTTTGATCTTCCTCATCTCCCTGTGAAGGGGTGTATAACTGTTGTCCACGGCGTTTAAAATCTTTTCCAAGGACACGGATTGCTTGCTTCCGCTCTTTTTTTGCATCGGTTAGTTCTTGTTCGTATTCGCGTCTTACAACAGCGTTCCACCTAAAGCCACAAGCGGCGGCCGTTCGGTTGAGCGCGTCACCCACTTCCTCAAAAGCACTTAACTGCGTGCTCCCTTCACGGACATGTCGCAACACCGTCTCTGCCAATAAAATATCGTTTTCTTCAATCCAAGCATCCTGTCTAACTTTCACCATTTCCGTACCTCCTGCCATATGTTCATAGTCTCTTTCTACGGTCAGTATGGACAGCAAGTTATTAATTTATTCAACTGCTTATTAAGGATTCTAGTTCTTTTACATCTTTATACGGTTCGACAGATTGATTATACTAAGGAAACGGAGGTGCACGTATGGAATATAAAGATGAAAAACTCGTTGAAGAAAAAGTGTTTAAAGACCCGGTGCACCGCTATATCCACGTGCGTGATAAAGTGATTTGGGATGTTATTGGCACGCGTGAATTTCAGCGTCTTCGCCGTATTAAACAGCTCGGCACAACGTATCTCGTTTTTCATGGAGCGGAGCATAGCCGGTTCCATCATTCCCTTGGTGTCTATGAAATCGTTCGTCGCATTATTGACGATGGTTTTAGTGACATGCCGGAATGGAACAACGATGAACGGCTCGTGACGCTGTGCGCAGCACTTTTACATGATTTAGGGCACGGTCCTTTTTCGCATGCGTTTGAAAAGGTTTTTAATCTTGATCATGAACAGTTTACGCAAAGTATTTTGCTAGGGGATACAGAAGTGCATGAGGTCTTGCAGCGGGTGTCGCCAGATTTTCCGCAAAAAGTGGCGGATGTCATTGAAAAAACGTACCCCGATAAATTAGTGGTCAGCCTGATTTCCAGTCAAATTGACGCGGATCGCATGGATTATTTACAGCGTGACGCCTATTTTACAGGGGTGTCATATGGCCATTTCGATATGGAACGCATTTTGCGTGTCATGCGCCCGACTGAGGAGCAGGCCGTCATTAAATCGAGCGGTATGCATGCGGTAGAAGACTATATTATGAGTCGCTACCAAATGTATTGGCAAGTCTATTTCCACCCGGTTTCGCGCAGTGCGGAAGTGATTTTGATGAAGATTTTGCACCGTGCTAAACACTTGCATGAAACGGGTTATATTTTTAAACAAGAGCCATCTCATTTTCGCTCATTCTTTGACAGGACGTTCGTTTTAGAGGATTATATAGCGTTGGATGAAAGTATTTTATTGACGTACTTTCAGGTTTGGATGAAGGAAGACGACGCGATTTTGTCGGACCTTTGTTATCGGTTTATTAACCGGAAATTGTTCCAGTATGCAGAATTCGACCCGGCAATGGAGTATCGCAAGATCGGTGAGTTGGAACAATTGTTTAAGGATGCGGGAATTGATCCCCATTATTACTTGGTCACGGATTCGTCTTCGGACTTGCCTTATGATTTTTATAGGCCAGGTGAGGAAAATGAACGTCTGCCCATCTATTTACAAATGCCGAATGGCGAATTGAGTGAGTTGTCGCGTTCGTCGGATATTGTGGATGCGATTTCGGGGAAAAGACGAACAGATCATAAAATCTATTTTCCGGAAGACTTGTTGGAGAAAGGTAAAACGCAAAATCCGCTGTATGCACGGATTTTACATATATTGAAAGGGTAGGAAGGGGTGGCCCGCTTGTTGCAGGAGCATGCCAAAATCGTTCAATTCATCGCACTGGCTGATGAGGTGAAGGGTAGAAAAAAGTTGCAGAAAATGGTTTATATCGCGAAGAAGATTCATTTCCCGTTTGCGGAAAAGTACGAGCTCCATATGTACGGTCCATATTCGGAGGAATTGACGTTGCGCGTGGAAGAGTTGTGTGAGATGGGTTTTCTCGCGGAACAGTGCGTAGATAAAGGCTCATACGTTCAATATCGCTACAATGTGACGGAAGAAGGGACAAGCTTTCTTGAAATGGCGGACAGCCCTCACGACAATCTTGCAGTGTGCATTGAGTTGATGAACGACAAAAGCTCAAGATTTCTCGAACTTGTTTCGACCTTGCTATATTTTGATGAGCTCGACAAGGAAGCGCAAATTGCTAAAGTCCGTATTGTGAAAAATAAACTTAATTTCACCGAAGAGGAAATGACGAACGCGTTTGATTTTATCGCTGAATTGCAACGAATTTCTGTTCAATAAGAAAAGCGTAGGGCGCTTGTTTAGATGTGCCCGGAGCCTAGACAATAAGAAAAGGTTGTCCCATTAGAAGGAGAAGTTCCTTCATGGGACAACCTTTTTTGCTAGTTAATTATTGTCCAGACTCTAGCGCTTTTCTTATTGATCACTAAAACGTTTACCAGCGACAGCATAGTGACCTTTTGACATTTCTTCGATGAAGACAACGATGTTTTCAGTAGGTGCACCTGTTGTTTCCGCGACAGCTTCTGTTACTTTTTCGCAGAGTGCACGCTTTTGTTCCTCGGTACGACCTTCCAACATTTTTACAGTTACATAAGGCATTCCATTTCCCCCTTTCGATGATTATTCGGTATAGTGTATATACTACCAGAGTTGGAGGGGTAAACGAATGGAAAATGAGCAAAAACCGAAGAAGAAAATGGGCTTTACCATTATAAAAAACGATCCGACAGATGGCCATAAAGGGTTTGGCATCGGATCCTTATCATTAGAAAACGTATCGCCGGTCATTATCGATATCGAAGAAGGAACGGCAGCGATTGAAATTGGGGCGATGCATGCACGAAGCGCTACAGAGCGGGGCATTAAATTTACGCTTAATCGTGAAGATTCCGAAGGCGGCAAACCGTACTGGCTTGTGTGGGTAACGATTGATTTCAAAGAAGATGGCCCTTATTATGCGGGTGTGACGGCTTGTGAAATGGTCGTTAATCGTGAAAAACGTCGAGGTTATAAAGTGTTAGCTGACCATGTCAACCGTATGGATAAGTCGATGAAACGTCATATTATGGTAACGGATATGGATGATAAATCAAAACAAATTCTCACTGATTTCCTTTCGAGTCATAATCAGGAAATGTGGGATCGAAGTGAATCCAAATTACACGAGGATTTACAAGTGGGTTCGCTCTAAATATGAACAATATGTGACATTTTCAGCAACCTTGCGATTACAAGGTTGAATGTCGGCATAAAAGGAAGTACACTAAAAATACAGCTTGCTAATTGTAAGCTAGGACAACCGGAATCGCGCGGCCTTGAAAAGTCGTGTATCAGACAAACCCAAGCATGATACATGATCCGATAGGACGCCTTGAACGGTAAAAAAGCTTTCCACTCCCGAAGTCATTCGAGAGTGGAAAGCTTTTTTGATTTAAGGGGGATAGGAGGCGTTCAATGAAGCGCGCATAACTAGTGTCGAACCGCGCATAATCAGAACACCCATCTCCACAACTACATCATCATTCAAAAAACGAAAACGGGAATAATTCAAAACCATCGCCATTGTCCTTGTCGGACGTTCGCTCTTCTCGCAAAGTCTTATCTGTACAGAGCTTTTGCGGCATATCCTTCTCCTTTACATAGACGAGTCGTTGCTTGCCACATTCGTTGACAGCGATGCCGCCGGTTTCGACGTCGATGATGACGCCATTGACGCCTTTAGGGGGAATAAAGGCTTCAGCTGTTTTACCTTGGTGTACCTGTTCCATAAA
The DNA here is from genome assembly GCF_038622445.1 of Sporosarcina sp. FSL K6-1522. Lineage (GTDB taxonomy): Bacteria > Bacillota > Bacilli > Bacillales_A > Planococcaceae > Sporosarcina. Next base: position 72,962 of record NZ_CP152019.1, on the reverse strand, counting down.
TTCAATCCATATTTTCTTTGAAGCGGCTTTGTCTTGTTCATCAGTCAGCTTCTCGCCGACATCGAATCCAGTCCAAATGCCTGCTGTCAGTGAGGGGCTGAAGCCGATGAGGTATTGGTCTGAAATCGTCGTGCCTGATTTGGCGGCATACGGTCTTGTTTGTTTTGGACGCATCGACAATCCTGTGGCGTTTGTGTAATCGTTGAATACGGGATCAAACATGCCCGTCATCAAATGTGTCAGTACAAATGCATCCTGTTCTGTTAGCAGGTGCTTTTTGCTTTGTTTTGGATGTTCATACACCGTTTTCCCTTCTGCATCGCTGATTGACAAGATGGTCATCGGTTGAATATCTTTACCACCTGATGCGACTCGGTTATAGGCACCCGTCATATCCGACAGCGTCACATCTGACGTGCCGAGTGCAACGGCGGGGGATTCTTTGAATGTAACGTCGATGCCGAGACGTTGTGCCATTTTGTTGAATTTTTGATAGCCAACATCTTCTAGTGTCTTCACTGCGAAGATGTTGTCGGAAATGGCGATGGCTTGGGCGAGCGAAATCGGATGCCCCGCAAATTTGCCGTTGACGTTACTTGGTTCATACGTTGAACGTCCTTCATCATAGGTGAAAATGGTTTTTTCGGTCGATAGGAACGTTAATGGATTGAATCCATCTTCCAGCGCGGCGGCGTACAAAATCGGTTTGATGGCAGAGCCGGGTTGGCGTTTCGCCTGCGTCGCCCGATTGAACGTGCTTTCGTTATAGTTGGTCCCGCCGATGAGCGAGGTAATGGCGCCTGTTTCGGGCTCCATAGACATAAAACCGACTTGTAACCCGCTTTTAGGGATCCATTTCGCAACGAGCTCCTCCGCTGTTTGCTGGTGATGTGGGTCCAACGTCGTTCGAATTGTCCAACCACCTTCAGCTGGGTAGCGTCCTTTTTTGGCAAGGATTGTTTCGGCTTCGCGCCATACTTCATCCAAAAAATAAGGAGCGACACGTTTTGAATCGGCCCATTCGCGTGCTTTTAATACGATTTGTTCATTGTTCGCGCGTTCCTCTTGGCGTGCAGTAATATAGCCTTGCGCTTCCATCAAGGAGAGGACAAGCTGTTTCCGTTCTTTTGAATTCTCGGGATTATCAACGGGCGAATAAATCGAAGGCCCTTTTGCAATTGCCACGATGACAGCAGATTCCTCCAACGTTAGATCTTTCGCCGATTTGCCGAAATAAAATTTGCTTGCTGCTTCAACCCCATACATGCCATGCCCAAAGTAGACGGTATTCATATAGCCTTCCAAAATAGTATCTTTGTCGTAAAAAATTTCCATTCGATACGCGTACAAGGCTTCAGTGATTTTTCGTGTCCACGTTTTTTCAAACGTTAAATATAAATTTTTCGCATATTGCATCGTAATCGTACTAGCACCCTCTACTTTGCGCCCTGATTTTATATCTTTTAATAGGGCACCAGCAATTCGCCTATAATCAAAACCGTTATGGCTATAAAAGTTTTTGTCTTCCGTTGCGACGACTGCATCTTTTAGAAATGGAGACATGTCGTCGAGGTCCACCCAATATCGTCGCTCCGCTGAAAAGCGATCACCAATCTGCTTACCATTTTTATCGAGAAAAACGGAAGCTTTCGGCACGCTTAAAGACGGCGCACCTGTCACTTGAGCGTACAGGCGGAGCGCTCCAAACATCGTCAACGCTGCGGTTAACAGTGTGACAACAAGCAATATGACACGCCGGATTGCCGAGCGTCTTTTTTTCTTTTTTACATATACTGTTCGTTGCATACGATCCCGTCCTGTCCATATCGTTACAAGTAGTATGCGACGCATGGAAACAGATTAAACGGGCAACGCATAAAAACATGTAAATGGCTATCTAGTGTCCAGTAGAATCCACAGATAGATTGAAATTGACAAGGAAAACAGGATATAATGAGAAGATATACGCAGAGTCGGGTTACTGATCCTGTTGAACATGGAAAAAGGCGGTGAACGTATGGAAACACGGGATAGCGAGCGCGCTGTGAAGATCCGGCTCCATTCGTCAATCCGGCATCCGGAGCAAGATGAGGAGACGCATGAGTTGATGGCGACAGGATTGCTGATCAACAAAGCGGGCAAGTCTTATTTGAAATACGAAGAACAGCAAAATGGGCAACGTATCCAAACGACCGTTAAATTGGACGCTACAGATGGATTTATTATGCGGCGGGGCGCAGTGAATATGCGTCTACCTTTTAGGGAGAATGGGGAGCGAGCAGGCACATACGGCAACGGCCCAGCCTCTTTCAATTTACTGGTGAAAACAAATGCACTAGCGTTTTCGGAAGAAAAGGAAGGCGCTGCTGGACAATTTACAGTGAACTACGATTTACATGCAGAAGGGGCACTCCTGGGCATGTACAAACTGACGATTACATATACGGAGGGAACACAATGAACGCGGTAGAGAAAATTCAACATGAAGTAAAATCGGCATTGCGTCAAGCAGTGATTGAAACAGGTCTTGTAGAAGAAACAGCCATCCCAGATATTTTACTTGAAACACCGAAAAACAAAGACAATGGTGACTATGCAACGAACATCGCAATGCAGTTAACGAAATTGGCGAAAAAGCCACCGCGTGCAATTGCAGAAGCGATACTTGAGAAATTGGACACATCATCGACAGCGATTGAAGCGATTGACATTGCAGGTCCAGGATTTATGAACATTAAATTGAAAAACGATTATTTAGGCGACGTCGTCAAGACGGTGCTTGAACAAGGCGTAGACTACGGACGTTCGAATGCGGGTGCTAATGAGAAAATTCAAGTCGAATTCGTCTCTGCGAATCCAACTGGTGATTTGCACTTAGGGCATGCGCGCGGTGCGTCACTAGGCGATTCCCTCTGCAATGTGCTGGATTTTGCAGGCTATGACGTTGCACGTGAATATTACATTAACGACGCAGGTAACCAAATTAATAACCTCGCGTACTCCATCGAAGCACGTTATTTTGAAGCGCTTGGGTTGGACAAAGAAATGCCAGAGGACGGATACCGTGGACAAGACATTATCACGCTTGCACAAGGCCTTGTGGACGAATATGGAGATAAATATGTGCATGTTTCGGAAGAAGAGCGTTTTGACTTTTTCCGCGAGTATGGCCTTGAATACGAATTGGCAAAACTGAAGAAAGACCTTGCGGATTTCCGTGTAGCATTTGATGTGTGGTTCTCAGAAACGTCTCTTTATAAAAACGGTAAAATCGACGTTGCACTCGACAAACTACGTGCAAACGGCCACGTTTTTGAAGAAGATGGCGCAACATGGTTCCGTTCGACAACATTCGGGGACGATAAAGACCGCGTGCTCATTAAAAACGACGGATCATATACGTATTTAACACCGGATATTGCTTACCATGAAGACAAATTATTCCGTGGCTTTGATAAGCTTATTAATATTTGGGGAGCGGATCACCACGGCTATATTCCGCGTATGAAAGCTGCAATTGAAGCACTTGGTAATGACCGCGATACACTTGAAGTACATGTGGCGCAAATGGTGCAATTGTACAAAGACGGCGAGAAATTTAAAATGAGTAAGCGTACGGGGAAAGCTGTCACGTTGCGTGAACTGGTGGAAGATGTGGGTCTTGATGCAGTGCGTTACTTCTTCGCGATGCGTTCAGGCGACTCGCAAATGGACTTCGACCTGGACCTTGCGATTTCCCAGTCCAATGAAAACCCCGTGTATTATGCGCAATATGCACACGCACGAATTTCTTCGATTTTGCGCCAGGCTGACGAGTCAGGACTTGCTGCGTCTGTGGATAACGTTTCTTTACTACAAGCAGAAAAAGAATTGGAACTGTTGAAGAAAATTGGGGACTTCCCGAAATTGGTTAGCGATGCGGCACGTTTGCGCGCACCACACCGTATCACCAACTATATCCAAGAGTTAGCTGCAACGTTCCACAGCTTCTACAACGCAGAAAAAGTATTGGATCCAACAAACCGCGAATTGTCGGAAGCTCGCTTAGCGCTTATTACGGCAACACGCACGACCATTGCCAACGCCTTGAAACTCGTCGGCGTTTCGGCCCCGGAAAGAATGTAATTGACTCCTATATATTCAATTAATGTATAAATTCATTTATCTTCACTCAGCAAATCTTTTTGTACTGAAAGCGAAGCGTCGGCTACAGAAAACTCCTATCTCGATAGGTGGCGAGATGAATGCGGTTTTGTTTTTCTGTCCAGTGGGTGTTCAAATGCCCGCTAAACGATAGAGGTACGAAGGCTAAGGTCGCTACGTCCAAAGACAGGTGCCTTAATTTCTGCAAAAAGCGCAGAAACACGGCCAATCAAACCCTTTGCAGTTCGATTGGCAACGCCTGCATGACCTACTTCCTGTAGGCCCCGATCTTGAAAAAAATCTGGACGCAATTACGCCTAGACGTAATTGATAATGGTTATATATTAAAAAGAGAGAAGCGCTGTCACGCCTCTCTCTTTCCAACCATTACCGTAAGAATGGTGGTTGTCAAAAATTTATTTTTTGTGCGGACCACCCTTTTGCTTCCTACGGCGTTGGGTGGTTTTCTCTTTGTCTATATAAGTTGAACTTATGATTATCATCTAATCTCCAGCGAAGGCGCCTTACAAGCGGTAGCCGAAGCCGTAAGCGCCGAGTGTTATTGATAAGATTATTTAGTTCGATTTATATGAAACTTAGAATGACATCGACATTGGTCGTAGCCCAAAACATATGAGAATTTGTATTATTCGCCACCCCTCGACAGAAAAAATAATTATAGTATACTGAAAGATGTGAACAAATTACATAGCCAAACGTAAAGGTACCTCACCATCAAAGGTGAGGTTAAAAGGGAAGTCGGTTCAAATCCAACGCGGTCCCGCCACTGTAAGTGTGAGCAAGTCGCAATCCGTCACTGGAAAACATTCTGGGAAGACGCGATCAGCTATGAACACGAGCCAGGAGACCTGCCTTTATGAATCATCCGTTAACCTGCGAGGACTGGGTTGGTAAAATATGCGCTACATGGCGTCTATTTTGACTGAACATCCTCCTCCGTTAGCCATACGGGGGATTTTTATTTGGAATCAAATAGGAGGGAAATAACATGAAGAAGATATGGCAACTAGGGCTCATGTCTATTCTTGCGGTGTTTTTACTTGCTGCATGTGGAACGACTTCAACAGACGAAAAGCCACAAGCAGATGCAACACCGAAAGAAGACGTAACGCCGAAAGAGGTTGAACAAGCAGCATTCCCACTGACATTAACAGATGCAGTTGGCAATGATATTACCATCGAAAAAGCACCAGAGACGATTGTATCGATGACACCAAGTAACACAGAAATATTGTTTGCACTTGGATTGAATTCGGAAATTGTCGGTGTGAATGATTACGATAACTATCCTGCAGAAGCACTTGAAAAAGAAAAAATCGGTGGTCAGGAGTTCGACGTTGAAAAAATTGTGTCGATGAACCCAGAAATGGTCTTCGCACATGAATCAGGACTAGGTGTAGGCGAAGCGGGACTTCAGCAAATTCGTGATGCAGGTATTCCTGTGTTCGTTGTGAAAAATGCAACGGATTTTGACGAAACATACACAACGATTGAAACAATGGGTCAAGCGACAGGTAAAAAGGAAGAAGCAGATAAGATTGTCGCAGACATGAAAGCTAAAGTTGAAGAAGTACTACAAAAGACGGCAGCTGTTGAAAACCCAAAGACGGTTTTCGTGGAAACATCGCCAGCGCCAGATATTTATACGCCAGGTAAAAACACATTTATGGATCAAATGCTTGGGATGATAGGTGCAGAAAACATTTCCGCTGACCAAGAAAACTGGTTTGTCATGGCTTCAGAAGAAATTGTGAAACGCAATCCAGATGTCATTGTGGTCATGTATGACTATATCGAAACAGCAGTGGAAGACGTATATGCGCGCGATGGTTTCGACTCCATCACAGCGATTAAAGACAAAAATGTTGTCCAAGTGCAAGAGGATATCACAAGCCGTACAGGTCCACGCTTAGCAGAAGGATTGGAAGCTATCGCAAAAGCGGTGTACCCAGAGGTTTTTAGTGAGTAAAACAAGCGTTGCCTACATCGTGTCTGCCACTACGCTCGTTGTAGCGGTATGGCTCGGTGTATCCATCGGGTCTGTGCAAATACCGATTAGTACGTTATGGAATGCAGGAACGGATGCGACGGCGACGAATATTCTATGGAAGATTCGAATGCCGCGTGTTATCCTTGCCGGCCTTGTCGGTGCGTCGCTGGCGATTGCGGGAGCAGCTTTTCAAGGACTGCTCAAAAATCCGCTGGCTGATCCATACACCCTCGGAGTGTCATCCGGCGCCTCAGTTGGTGCTGTGATGACGCTCTTTTTTAGTATTTCCATTCCGATGTTTGGTATTTATACGCTTCCTCTATTTAGTATGATCGGCGCGGCATTGACGATGTTTCTCGTGCTCGGTTTTGCCCGCCTTGTTGACCGTGCGTTAAAAATGGAAACGATTATTTTGACGGGGATTATTTTCGGTTCGTTTTTAGGTTCGGTGTTGTCGTTGATGATTGCCTTAACAGGTGAGGAATTACGACAAATCATCGGCTGGCTGCTTGGCAGTGTGTCGATGCGTGGTTGGAATTATATTACGATGATTTTACCGTTTGTTGTCATCGGCTCCATAATGTTGTGGCTGAGCCGTCGTGAGTTAAATGCGATGCTGTTTGGCGAAGAGCGTGCACATCATTTAGGTGTCAACGTAAAAAGGCGAAAATGGATGATTTTAATCGGTGGGTCGATTTTGACAGGCTCAGCGGTTGCGGTGTCAGGTACGATTGGTTTTGTTGGTCTTGTTGTGCCTCATATGACACGCCTTCTATGGGGGGCGGATCACCGTCATTTACTGACATTATCCTTTTTAAATGGTGCATCATTGCTCATTATTTGTGATTTGATCGCACGGACGATTATTGCGCCAACGGAGCTGCCGGTTGGTGTCATTACGGCGTTTATCGGTGCGCCGGTCTTTGCATTGATTTTCTATAAACAACGAAGGAAAGGGGCGATGTGATGTGCTACAAGTTGAACAGATAACGGGCGGATACGGTAAGGAACCGATCGTTAAAGCTGTCACATTCAAAGTCCATAAAGGCGAAGTGCTTGGTATTCTCGGGCCGAATGGCAGTGGGAAATCCACGTTGTTGAAATTAATTTCGGGAATTTTACCAAGGCAAGCCGGTTCCGTTGTCATTGACGGACAAGATGCGTCTGCCTATAGCCAAAAAGCTTTTGCGCGAAAAGTAGCGGTATTGCCTCAGCTACATGCACATGCCTTTTCCCACTCCGTCTATGAAACGGTGTCACTTGGTAGGTATCCGCATCAATCCGGTCTTTTTTCATCTTGGTCGGCTGAAGATGAACGCGCGGTGACGGAAGCAATGGCGCATACAGCGATTACGCGTTACAAGGATACGCCGATTGAATTGTTGTCGGGAGGCGAGCAACAACGCGTTTTCGTGGCACAAGCCTTGGCGCAGGAAGCCCCGATTTTATTGTTAGATGAACCGACGAATCACTTGGACATCGCGCATCAGCAACAGTTGCTCGATACGATTCGCAAACAGGCAGTGGAGAAGGGATTAACGGTTGTGTCGGTTTTCCATGATATTAACTTAGCGTCATTGTATTGCGACCGACTATTGCTGATGGATCAAGGGCAGATTGCCGCAATTGGCGAGCCGCAGGATGTGGTGAAAGAAGCCATCGTTCAAAAAGTATACGCGGCACGGGTCAAGACGCAAGCGCATCCTGAATTACCGAAGCCACAACTGACGCTTCTTCCAGATACAAAGGGAGAAATCGAAGCGTTTGAAGTGACAAGTAGCGATTTCAGTGTGTCGAAGGACTATGTGGCTTTGCGCACACAAAACCCATTGAAAACGATGTCATCAGCTGTCCATAATGCGGGGATGGGGTGGTACCGTATGTTTGTCAATCGCCATGTGGATGCAGACTACAATGTCGATGATGTCGAGGCGGAACTGGTGACTTATTTGGAAGCGCAAGGGTTTCATGCGAACGATACAGTAGGTATGATGACGGCCGTTTGGACGGAATATGTGGAGATTGAAACATACCAAGGTGATTTTGGTACCATCATCATTGCGGTCACTGCGGGAATTGGCAATGCGGTGGATGTGTCACAAGCGCTTACGCGTGATCGTGAGCAACGTATTGGCACGATTAATACATGGGTCATCGTCAACGGTACTTTGCCGGATGCCGCGTTTGTGCAAGCGATGATAACAGCGACGGAAGCGAAAGCGAAAGCATTGCAGGCGGAGTCGATTACGGATCCGCTCACAGGCACGATTGCAACGGGTACTTCAACGGATAGTTTGCTCGTAGCCGCTACACAGCAAGGCGAATTTTTACCTTATGCAGGGCCGATTACGCCGCTTGGTAAATTGATTGGGCATGGGGTCTATGAATGTACAGTTCGGGCGATTCAAGCGTATAAAAAAGTGAAAGGATGGACGACATGATCCCTGCACATTTTATCGCCATTGCGATTGGTTTTATGCTCGATCGGATTGTTGGTGATCCGCCGACATGGCCGCATCCGATTCGTTGGATAGGGACGCTCATTACGAAAGGTACTGCAGTGTTGAATAAAGGCCGGTTCCGCACCGGAAAAGGGGCGTTGATGCTTATCGGCGTTGTGGGCATTGTGTTTAGCATTGTATTTACACTTGTCGCATTGGCCTATCAGCTCCATCTTTTTGTCGGCGTGCTCGTCGAGGCGATGCTCATTGCGATTGGGCTAGCGCAAAAAAGTTTACGAGATGCGGCGCTCGCGGTTTACGAGCCACTCGCGATGGGGGATTTACAGGAAGCGCGTACGAAGCTGTCATGGATTGTTGGGCGTGATACTGATAAGTTACAGGAAGGTGACATTGCGCGTGGGGCGATTGAAACGGTATCGGAAAATACGGCAGATGGCATTACATCACCGTTGTTTTGGGCGTTTCTTTTCGGGGCACCTGGCTTATGGATGTATAAAGCGGTAAACACACTCGATTCGATGATTGGCTATAAAGATGAGCGCTACGAGCAGTTTGGCAAGTTTTCCGCACGTACGGATGATGTATTGAATTTCATTCCCGCGCGTATTACGGGGTTGCTGATGATTTTTTATACGCCAAATGAAGGCCAGCTGAGCTTCTGGAAACGATTTTCGGGTTGGAGTAGAGATGCTAGACGCCATGCCAGTCCGAACAGTGGCTTTTTGGAGGCGGCGACGGCTTGGCAATTGGGTGTGAAATTAGGGGGACAGAGCACGTATCGAGGTGTTGTGTCGAAACGACCTGAAATTGGTCCGGCCATTGTTCCATTGACTGCCTTACATATTAAATCGACATTGACGCAAATGCATACGGTCGCATTGGTGTTTTGGTTGACGATGACCGTGATTGGAGTGTTTGTCTATGCAATTGCCTGAGCACGGTGCGAATCCGCATCAGGTCTATGCAAAACTGGGTATGGATGTGCCGGAACGTATATTGGATGTCAGTGAGAATGTCAATCCAGCGGGTCCACCGCAGGCTGTGTTGGAGATGTGGCCTCGTTTAGTGGCGGAATTAGCGTCTTATCCCGATCCTGATGGCGAACCGTTTTTATCTGCTGTGGCAGATTTTCATAGTGTGCCGTCTTCGTTTATTGTTGCCGGAAACGGGGCAGCCGAATTGTTGGCGCTTGTAGCGGAGCGCTATCGTGGGAAACGGGCTGTGGTTGTTCACCCTACGTTTTCCGAATATGAGGCGACCTTGCTGGCAAAGCAGGTGGAGATTGTGCGGGTAGTGGCTTCGGAAGCGGAGGGCTTTACGTTGCCACTTGCGGACATTTATCAAGCGATGGAGTCGTCGGCCGTGTTGTACTTATGTACGCCAAATAATCCAACGGGCATGCTACCGGAACGGGAAGTACTCCGGACGATTATTCGTCATGGTGCGCAAGTGGGCTGCGAGGTCGTGTTGGATGAAGCATTTATCGATTTTGTTGACGAGTCGCGATCGTTTATTGCAGAAATAAAAGAATTTCCTCATGTCATCATCGTTCGTTCGATGACGAAAATGTACGCTATTCCAGGCATCCGCTTGGGTTATGTGGTGGCACATCCGACCATCATTGCGGGGGTTAAAGCGCTCGCACCTCATTGGAATGTTAACGGGATGGCGGCTCGAGTAGGGGCGGTTTGTTTGCAGCAAGAGGCATTCCGCCAACAGGCGATTCAGCATGCAACGGTTGAAAGGGGCAAGATGACGGCATTTCTTCAGGAACACGGCTGTACGGTAACGGATTCGGTTGCGAACTTCCTCACATTTAAGCTTGGGACAGTGCAAGCGACTGGGCAGTTATACCGGGATTTATTGGCACGCGGTATTGTCCTTCGTCATTCTGAAAATTTCCGTGGTATGGATGGGCGTTGGTTACGAGTTGGTATGAAAAGTGAAGATGAAATGATTGCACTAAGGGAAGAGTTGACACGATGGTTCGCGGAAAATTAACGTTCATATGCGGCGGCGTTCGCAGTGGGAAAAGTGCTTATGCGGAACGCATTCTTGTTGGCGAGGCACAGGAAAATGGGAGTCGGCTTGTCTACATTGCTTCCGGTACAGCAACGGATTTAGAAATGCAGGCGCGTATTGACAAGCATCGGCATGACCGTGCGGATGACAACTGGACAACGCTTGAACAGCCGACGCAGCTAGAAGCCGTATTGTCGTCGATTCAGCAAGACGATTATGTGTTATGGGATTGCTTAACGACATGGCTTGCCAATGAGTTGTATGCCGGTTGGGAAGTAGGGACGCCTTGCATTCAGCAACCCGGCTGCATGGCGCAAAAAGTAGAGCAGCTATATGGAACGATTGACACGATGCGTCAAAAGGTCACACATCTTGTTATCGTGTCCAATGAAGTGCTCGATGAATTGCCATTACATGATGAGGAAACGGAAATATATCGTTCATGGATTGGACAGATTCATCAACAACTTGTCGTAACAGCAGACACGGCGATTGAAATGGATTACGGGATGGCAACAGTTTGGAAAAATGAACGATGAGGAGGAGAGACATGAACGGATTAATGGTAGTCGGAACGGCATCCGATTCAGGAAAGACGATGATTTGCACAGCGTTATGCCGTTTATTGGCCGATGAAGGGGTACGGGTAACGCCTTTTAAATCCCAAAACATGTCGGGCTTTTCTGCAACAACGGCGAATGGAGAAGAAATGAGCCGGGCGCAATTTATCCAAGCATTGGCGGCTAGAACAACACCATCGATTGCTATGAATCCGATTTTACTGAAGCCGGTGGCAGGTATGAAATCAGAAGTGTTATTCTTTGGTGAAAAGTTTGGTCCCGTAGCAGGCATGGCTTATCGCAAGCAATTTTTTCATCGTGCTATTGAAGCGATTGAAACATCACTTGCCAAACTGGCGGAGACTTATGACACTGTCATTATTGAAGGCGCAGGTAGTCCAGCAGAAGTGAATCTCAATGATCGAGAAATCGTCAATATGCGCGTTGCGGATATTGCGGATGTACCCGTCCTATTGGTAGCCGATATTGACCGCGGCGGTGCGATTGCGTCGATTGTCGGTACACTGCAACTGCTTTCACCTGCACACCGAGCGCGTGTGAAGGCTATTATCATCAATAAATTTCACGGAGATGTCGCGTTATTTCAAGAAGGCATCGAATTTATTGAATCCTATACAGGCATTCCTGTCGCAGGTGTGATTCCTTACAAAGTCGATCATGGCATTGAAGAGGAAGACGCGGATCGACCTGTTATGCGCGCGCCACAAGGTGTCGATATCTATGGTGAGTGGGCGGCGCATGTGAAGAGCAATGTCAATTGGCCGCTGCTGAAAGAAATCCTGTCGGGGCAGGAGGAATAATGTGAACGGTTTGTTGTTAGCGTTGCAGTTTTTCACATCGATTCCTATAAAAAAAGAATTGCCGTTGGAGCGTAAAGACGTGACGGCTATGTATGTGGCGCTTCCCGTTGTTGGCGCTGCCATCGGGCTTGTCATGTATACAGTGTCCTTTGTGTTGTTTCAGGAATTGCACATGGGGACATTGCTGACGGCGGTTCTCATTCTATTGGCAGGCATTGTGTTAACAGGTGGTCTGCATTTGGATGGCTGGGCGGATACGGGCGATGCATTTTTTTCCTATCGGGACCGCGAGAAACGATTGGAAATTTTAGATGATCCGCGTCTGGGCGCGTTTGGAGCGATGGCACTTGTGCTGCTGGTCATTGTGAAAATCGCCTTGTTCAATGAACTGTTACTGCGTGGAATGGGAAATGTCGCGTTATTCATCGCAATCCCATTGTTAGCGCGCGCCGCTTTGAATGTTTATTTCACTACGGTTCCACTGGCGAAAGACAAAGGCATTGCTCATTTCTTTAAAGAGAAAATGGCAGGCAATGTGGTGATAGGTTGTTCCGTGATTGGTAGTGTGTTGGCCATGTTCATTGTCGGATTCGTGATGAATAGTATAAGTATCCCAGTAGCATGGGCAGTCGTATTGTTTGTAGGCGTTGTGTTATTTCGCAAATGGTCGCTAAAGCATTTTGGTGGCGTTAGCGGCGATTTATGTGGTGCGTTCATCGAAGGAATGGAGGCATTGTTATGGCTCGTAGCTTTGTTATCTATGTGATGCGTCATTTGCCGACGGCTGGAAATGTAGCACGCAAATATATCGGTTGGACAGACGAACCCATTTTGCCGTTGGAAGCATGGGATAGTGGATTGCCTTTTGAGCCAACGCATGTTGTCGGGAGCGATTTACTACGTGTGAGGCAGAGCGCCGCATTGTATTGTCCACAGGCGGTGTATGAGGTGGATTGTCGTTGGCGTGAATGTCATTTCGGTGATTTTGAAGGAAAAACGTATGCCGACCTTGAAGAGGATAAGGACTATCGTGCGTGGATTGACGACCCTTACGGAATAGCACCAAGGGGTGGTGAAAGTTTGGTAGCGTTGGAAGCACGTGTGTTGCCTGCGTTTAGTGAGTTGTCGAACGATGCCGTTGTGGTGACACATGGCGGCCCCATACGCGCTATTTTAACGGCCTTTTCACCTGTTGCGCGTGCGTTTTGGTCATGGGACATTCCGCATGGTACAGGTTATCGCCTTGAATGGTCGAGTGAAAAAGCGTTCAAGGAGGGAAAAACGTGCGCATCTATATCGGCGGTGCCCATAACGGCAAAAGGGACTATGTAAGAACGATGTTAGTGGATAAAGAGTGTGTGTGGTTTGAAGGGGAGTGTCCCCCGCAGAACTTGCCCACAACTCAGCCCATTGTGATTGCAGGACTGGAAAAATGGCTGGCAGAAACAGAATTGCCGGAGGCTGAGGCTGTTGAGTCTATCATGAAGGCGATTGAGGTGCGCGATGTCATTGTGATTTTGACAGATATCGGCCGAGGAATTGTCCCGATTGACGCACAGCAGCGCCAGTTGCGTGATGCGTGTGGACGGCTCTATCAGCGGTTGATGGCGGAAGCGGATGAAGTGACACGGATTTGGTATGGACTTGCACAAATACTAAAGAAAAGGGGAGATTGAAGATGAAAATTTATACACGTACAGGGGATAAAGGGAAAACAAGTTTAATAGGTGGACGTGTCGATAAAGATAGTTTACGTGTGGAAGCATACGGCACGACAGATGAGCTGAATTCATTTATCGGCAAGGCAATGACGGAGTTGGATGCGACGATTTTTGCCGATTTGCTAACGGACTTGGAAACGATTCAAAACGAATTATTCGATGGCGGTGGCGACTTGGCGAATGTCATGAAAGAACGCCATTACAAATTGTCCGAAGAGCCGATTGAAGTGTTAGAACAACGCATTGATGAGTTGATGGAGGAGGCGCCCGAGCTTGAGCGTTTCATCTTACCGGGTGGCTCACCAGCTGCTGCCACGTTGCATATTGCGCGGACGATTGCCAGACGTGCAGAACGTCAGACAGTGACATTGATGAAGGCAGAAGAAGATGTACCTGCAACGGTGCAAAAGTATTTGAATCGTCTATCGGACTATTTATTCGTGGCGGCTCGTATTGCCAATGCTCGGGTCAATGTGCCGGATAATGAGTATGTGAGAAGTGCGAAAGTGTTTAGGACGGATAAGAAAAAGGAGGACTAATCGCATGAAGTTGCAACGGTTGACACTGACTGCGTTGTTCGCAGCGATGTGTGTGATTGGTGGGATGATTAAAATTCCCTCTGCAATGGGTTCATTGGCGCTCGATACGGTACCTGCGCTGTTATCCGTAGCTTTTTTACCACCGTTATTTTCGGGCATCGCAGCAACGCTAGGTCATGTGGCTTCAGCGATGTATGCGGGATTTCCTATGGGGCCGTTTCATGTGTTAGTTGCGCTTGAAATGTTTGCAATTGTTGTGATCTTTTCGTACTTGCATAAAGCAGGCTACACGCTCATGAAGTGGGGGTTCTTTATTCTCGCGAACGGTTTGTTGGCACCTCTGCCGTTTTATTTCCTTGTGTCGCCGGCATTTTTTGTAGGCATCTTGCCGTCGATTTTGGTCGCGACGTTATTGAATTCGGCGGTGGCAGCGGTTGTCATACCAGCATTGCAGCAAGTAGCGAAAGGTCGAATGGGGGCACTCCGTTGAGGAATGCCATTATGATTGGTGATGATTTTGTGGTCACAACAGATAATTCGGGTAGCATCGGTGAAAAGCCTGCGGACAGCGTGGCAGTGCCAGATCGTTTGACTGCTCATTACGCGGCGCGTGTCGCATTGTTGGAGCAATGGGCAGCATGTGCGGAGCCGACGACGATTTTGATTCACAACTTTAGCGGCAGCGCCAGCTGGGAAAAATATGTGGCGGGTGTGACGGATTTATTTCAAGAGGCGGGGCTTAAAGTTCCGCCGATTAGTGGCAGTACGGAAACGAATATGGAGCTGATGCAGTCGGCGATGGCGGTCACGATGATTGGTAAACGCCAACAGTGTTCAGCTGTTGACGGGCTTACATGGTTTACGTATGGTGCACCGCTCGTTGGGCAGGAAGTGCTGGATTTTGCAGAGCAAGTCGCTTCACTTCGACTTATTCGACAAGCATTGGATCAGGGCGTTGTTAGTCGGATATGGCCAGTTGGCTCGAGTGGGATTTTGAAGGAAGTACGCAAAATGACAGGCGATGTAGAGATTGTTGTCGAAACGCCGTTGGATGCAGTGAAGACGGCGGGCCCGTCGACGGTTGTCTTGCTTGCCATTTCGAAAACGAAAATCAAAGATGCGCAACGGTTATTTGGACATCAATTGGATGCGTTAACGATTAAGTGATTGAATAAAAAAGAGTTATTGGCCTATTATTTATGGCCAATAACTCTTTTTTAATTAAAAGATTAAGAAACCTCATTTTATCAAGGTCAAAAGGCTCGTTAAATGCTGATAAGGTTACGAGTATTTTAAACTTTTTAAAAGTTTTCATTGACTGAATGCTCATTCATATTTAAACTAGAAGATAGAGCATCTATCTAAATGCTATTCTACATCAAAATAATCAGTATTGTCAAAACATTTGGAGGAAGGGGAGAGGACGAATGAGCCCATTGCTAATTGCGAACTGGATTTTATGCTTGCTAGTGATCGCATATGCACTTGCTTTGTTCACGTATTTGATCAAAACACGGATTCAATTCATTAAACTGGGGAAGAAAGTAGAGTTTGACAACAACGTCAAAGAACGTCTTCAAAAGATTTGGGTCTACGTCTTCGGACAAAAGAAACTATTAAAGGACAAGAAAAGTGGGACAATCCATTTACTGTTCTTCTACGGTTTTTTGCTCGTACAACTTGGAGCAATTGACTTGATTTGGAAAGGATTAAAACCAGGTTCGCATTTGCCGCTTGGACCACTTTATCCAGCCTTTACATTTTTCCAAGAAATTGTCGCATTGACGATTCTTGTGGCGGTTGTGTGGGCATTCCACCGTCGATATATCGAGAAACTTGTACGTTTAAAGCGAGGATGGAAATCGGGGCTTGTCCTGATCTTCATCGGGGGACTCATGCTTTCGACATTACTTGCAAACGGTATGAATATTATTTGGCAAGGCCATGACGCAACATGGACGGAGCCAGTAGCATCACTGATCGCTACAGTATTTGGATTCTTGCCGGCAACAGGAGCGGCAGCTGTGTTCTTCGTTGGTTGGTGGGCACACTTACTCATCTTGCTGACATTCCTTGTGTACGTGCCACAATCTAAACACGCGCACTTAATCGCAGGGCCTGCAAACGTTTACTTCCATCGTTTGGACCACGCGGGAACGCTAAAGCCTATCGATTTTGAAGCATTGGAAAATGCGGAAGATGAGGATGAAATGCCTTCGCTTGGGGTTGGAAAGATTACTGACTTCACGCAACTGCAAATGATTGACCTTTATGCATGCGTGGAATGTGGGCGCTGTACAAATATGTGTCCAGCAGCAGGGACGGGTAAAATGCTGTCTCCGATGGACTTGATTACGAAATTACGTGATAATTTAACGAATACAGGTGCACTCGTGACGAAGCAAAAACCATGGGTACCGACGTTTGCTTTTAACAACACGAAAGCGAACCAAATTGCGCTCGCGGCGGGTCTTGAAGGTGCTTCTATGGACGATATTTACAGTCCAGCACTCATTGGCGATGTTATTACAGAAGAAGAAATTTGGGCATGTACAACGTGCCGAAACTGTGAAGACCAATGTCCGGTGATGAACGAACACGTTGACAAAATCATTGACCTTCGTCGTTATCTTGTGATGACGGAAGGGAAAATGGATGCGGATGCACAGCGTGCTATGACGAACATTGAGCGTCAAGGGAATCCGTGGGGATTGAACCGCAAAGAGAAAGAAAAATGGCGTGATGCAAGTCCGGATATTCGCATTCCAACTGTGAAAGAATTGAAAAAAGCAGATGAGGAGTTTGAGTATCTGTTCTGGGTTGGCTCGATGGGGGCATTCGACAACCGTTCACAAAAAATTGCGCTCGCATTTGCGCGTTTGATGAACGAAGCAGGTGTGAAGTTTGCGATTTTGGGCAATAAAGAAAAGAACTCTGGGGATACACCGCGTCGTCTAGGAAATGAGTTTTTATTCCAAGAGCTAGCGACATCGAATATCGAAGAATTCGAAAAAGCGGGCGTAACGAAACTCGTTACGATTGACCCGCACGCCTACAATATCTTTAAAAATGAATACCCAGACTTTGGTTTTAAAGCAGAAGTCATTCACCATACCGAATTGTTGTATGAACTTGTGATGAAGGGCAAATTGAAGCCAGAGCATGCGATTAATGAAACAATCACGTTCCATGATTCTTGTTACCTCGGCCGATACAATGATGTCTATGATCCGCCACGTGAAATTTTGAAGGCAATTCCGGGCGTCAATCTTGTAGAGATGAAACGTAACCGCCAAGACGGCATGTGCTGTGGTGCGGGTGGCGGTTTGATGTGGATGGAAGAAGATACGGGCCATCGCATTAACGTTGCACGTACAGAACAAGCACTTGAAGTAAGTCCAGGCATTATTTCATCCGGCTGTCCGTATTGCTTGACGATGTTGTCAGATGGCACGAAAGCGGTTGAAGTAGAAGACAAAGTCGGCACATACGACATTGCAGAGCTACTAGAACGTTCGATTTTCGGAGAAACTGTGCAAGTACTTGAAGAGCAAGAAGAAGCTGCAGTTTTACAATAAAATCGGTAACACCTAACAAAAAGTGGTTGCGGAACAATCAGTATTATCGTACAATTGCAGTAATTAAGGGAGTGGAAACACTCCCTTTTTCATGAAAACTTGTTGAGCGAGCGTTCAGTCGCTCCG
Source organism: Sporosarcina sp. FSL K6-1522 (assembly GCF_038622445.1). Classification (GTDB taxonomy): domain Bacteria; phylum Bacillota; class Bacilli; order Bacillales_A; family Planococcaceae; genus Sporosarcina. The sequence continues at coordinate 54,979 of NZ_CP152019.1, read as the reverse complement.
AATTATTGTATTATTCCAGAAAGTGAAAGCGTTAACACTTACTAACCTTGGAGGCGATAAGCATGGCAAGAACGGTCATAGTAGAGGGCGCACGAACGCCTTTTACAAAATTGGGTGGCGCATTACATACGTTAACGGCAAGTGATCTTGGTGGTGTGGCGATTAAAGAAGCATTGCATCGTGCGAACATTGCAGCAGATGAGGTCGATGAAGTCATCATCGGAACGGTATTGCAGGCAGGGCAAGGGCAAATACCTTCGAGGCAAGCGGCGACGAAAGCAGGCCTGCCATGGTCGGTCAAAACAGAAACCATTAACAAAGTGTGTGCATCAGGTATGCGTAGTGTGACGTTAGGCGATCAGCTTATTCGCCTTGGGGATGAAGAAGTGATTGTTGCAGGTGGCATGGAATCGATGTCTAACGCACCCTATTACGTGCCAAAAGGCCGTTTTGGTATGAAGATGGGTGACGCGCAACTTATTGATGGCATGATCTATGACGGGCTTTCTTGTTCGTTCTCACCGGATCGTGTCCATATGGGGACATATGGCAATGGAACAGCTGAAAAATTGTCGTTAACGCGTGAAGCGCAGGATACGTGGTCATTACGCAGTCACGAACGTGCTTTACAAGCAATCGATAACGGCTTGTTTGCAGAAGAAATCGTTGCGATTGAGATTCCGCAGCGCAAAGGCGATCCAGTGGTCGTGAATACGGACGAAGCACCACGTCGTGATACGTCACTCGAATCGTTGGCAAAATTGCGCCCGGCATTTGGCAAGGAAGGCACGATTACAGCAGGCAACGCACCAGGCGTCAACGACGGGGCATGCGCACTTGTGTTGATGAATGAAGAGCGTGCGAAACGCGAAGGCAAAACACCTTTGGCTACCATTATCGGTCACGCAGAAGTGGCGATTGCACCAGAAGATTTTCCACAAACACCGGGGCTCGTCATCAATGAGCTGTTGAAAAAGACAGGCAAGCAACTACAGGATATTGACCTGTTTGAAATTAATGAAGCATTTGCGGCTGTAGCGTTGGCGAGTGCACAAATTGCGGATCTTGACCCTGAAAAAGTCAATGTTAACGGCGGGGCTGTTGCACTTGGACATCCGATTGGCGCAAGTGGCGCACGTATTATTTTGACACTGGCACATGAATTGAAACGCCGTGGTGGCGGCATTGGCATTGCATCCATTTGTTCGGGTGGCGGCCAAGGCGATGCGATTATGATTGAAGTACCAAAATTAGCGTGAGTTGGGGGAGACAATAATGGACATCAAAAAAGTAATGGTCATCGGAGCAGGGCAAATGGGGGGCGGCATTGCCCAAGTATGTGCACAGGCAGGCTTTGACGTGACATTGAATGATATCAAAGAAGAATCCTACACAAAAGGGCTTGCAGTCATTACGAAAAACCTTTCACGTAACGTTGAAAAAGGTCGTATGACAGAAGAGGAAAAAGCAGCGGTTCTCGGTCGTATTACGAAATCACTAGACTTGCAGGATGCGGAAAAAGTGGACATTGTCATCGAAGCAGCTGTTGAAAATATGGACATTAAGCGTTCGATTTTCGCGAAACTAGATAGTATTGCACCGGCACATGCCATTCTTGCATCCAATACATCTTCGCTTCCAATTACCGAAATTGCGGCAGCAACCAATCGCCCAGAAAAAGTCATTGGTATGCATTTTATGAACCCAGTACCTGTTATGCAGCTTGTTGAAATCATCCGTGGTCTTGCAACAGAGGATGATGTCTACAAAGCGGTTGAGGATATGACAGTGAAACTAGCAAAAACACCAGTAGAAGTAAACGACTTCCCAGGCTTTGTTGCCAATCGTGTGCTGATGCCAATGATCAATGAAGCAATCTATACGCTCTATGAAGGTGTTGCAACGATTGAATCGATCGACGAAGTGATGAAACTCGGCATGAACCATCCAATGGGGCCGCTACAACTAGCAGATTTCATCGGACTCGACACATGCTTATACATTATGGAAACGCTACATGAAGGATTCGGAGATTCAAAATATCGCCCATGTCCATTGCTTCGAAAATATGTCAAAGCGGGTTGGCTTGGTAAAAAATCAGGACGAGGTTTTTACGTTTACAACTAAGGGAGTGCAGACGATATGAATTTAACATTCACCGAAGAACAACAGATGATGCGGGATATGGTAAGAAGCTTTGCGAAGACGGAAATTGAGCCATTTATTCCACGAATGGAAGCTGGCGAATTCCCGCGAGAAATCCTAACTAAAATGGCGGAGCTCGGTTTGATGGGCATTACGGTTCCAGAAGAGTATGGCGGAGCAGGTATGGATTTTATTTCGTACATTAGCGCAATTCATGAGCTATCAAAAGTAAGTGCTGTTATGGGCGTTATTCTTTCCGTTCATACATCTGTCGGCACAAATCCGATTATGTATTTTGGTAACGAAGAGCAGAAAGCGAGTTATTTACCGAAGCTAGCGAGTGGCGAATACTTGGGTGCATTCTGTTTAACGGAGCCGTCAGCGGGTTCTGATGCGGGTTCACTGAAAACGCGTGCTGTGAAAAAAGACGACCACTACGTGTTGAACGGCTCAAAGGTGTTTATTACCAACGGCGGGGAAGCGGATGTCTATATCGTGTTCGCATCGACAGAGCGGGGAAAAGGGACGTATGGTGTGACAGCCTTTATTGTCGATAAAGATACGCCGGGCTTAGTCATTGGAAAAGATGAGCAGAAAATGGGGCTGCATGGCTCACGGACAGTGGAGTTATCGTTTGATAATATGCATGTACCTGCCAAAAACCGTCTTGGTGAAGAAGGCGAAGGCTTTAAAATTGCGATGGCAAATCTGGATGTAGGTCGAATCGGTATTGCGGCGCAATCGCTTGGTATTGCAGAGGCGGCACTTGAAGCGGCGACGGGCTATGCGAAAGAACGTGTACAGTTTGGTAAACCGATTGCATTGCAGCAAGGGGTAGGCTTCAAGCTCGCGGATATGGCAACAGCAGTCGAAGCGGCAAGATTGCTTGTCTACCGTGCGGCGCAGTTGCGTGCAGCAGGATTGCCTTGTGGAAAAGAAGCCTCCATGGCGAAACTATTCGCTTCGAAAGCGGCAGTAGAAGGTTCCATCGAAGCGGTTCAAGTATTCGGAGGCTATGGCTATACAGAGGATTATCCAGTCGAGCGCTACTTCCGTGACGCCAAAGTCACGGAAATTTACGAAGGAACAAGTGAAATTCAACGTATTGTGATTGCCAAACACTTAACGAAATAAAAGGGAAAATAGGGGGAAATGACATGAACTTTCAATTATCCGAAGAACACGAAATGATCCGTAAAATGGTACGTGATTTTGCTGAAAACGAAGTCGCGCCAACAGCAGCTGAACGGGATGAAGAAGAACGCTTTGATATGGATCTCTTCAAAAAAATGGCGGAGCTTGGTTTGACAGGAATCCCTTGGCCGGAAGAGTATGGCGGCATCGGTAGTGACTACCTTGCGTATTGTATAGCAATCGAAGAATTGTCGCGTGTCTGTGCATCTACAGGGGTAACACTTTCTGCACATACGTCTTTAGCAGGCTGGCCGGTATTCAAGTACGGGACGGAAGAACAGAAGCAAAAATATTTGCGTCCAATGGCAGAAGGCTCAAAAATCGGTGCATACGGGTTAACAGAACCAGGCTCAGGTTCAGATGCAGGCGGTATGCGGACAACGGCGAAATTAGACGGGGATGATTATGTTCTCAACGGTTCGAAAATTTTCATTACAAACGGTGGTATTGCGGACACGTATATCGTCTTTGCTGTGACAGATCCAGACTCGAAGCATAAAGGCACAAGCGCATTTATCGTTGAGAAAGATTTCCCAGGCTTCTCGGTCGGGAAAAAAGAAAAGAAACTGGGCATTCGTTCTTCTCCAACAACGGAAATCATGTTTGACAATTGCCGTGTACCAAAGGAAAATCTACTGGGAGCAGAAGGAGATGGCTTCATCATTGCGATGAAAACACTCGACGGCGGACGTAATGGCATTGCGGCGCAAGCAGTTGGAATTGCCCAAGGTGCGCTAGATGCATCTGTTGACTATGCGAAAGAGCGCGTGCAGTTCGGCAAACCAATTGCAGCAAACCAAGGCATTGGCTTCAAATTAGCAGATATGGCAACGGCAACGGAAGCGTCAAGATTGCTGACGTATCAAGCGGCTTGGCTGGAATCGAATGACTTACCATACGGAAAAGAATCCGCAATGGCGAAGCTAATGGCTGGAGATACGGCGATGAAAGTGACGACGGATGCGGTTCAAGTGTACGGCGGTTATGGCTATACGAAAGACTATCCGGTAGAGCGCTTCATGCGAGATGCAAAAATTACGCAAATTTACGAAGGAACACAAGAAATTCAACGTCTCGTAATCTCCCGTATGCTAACAAAATAAGCGGGGGTGCAGTATGGAAACAAAACATCAAGTACAATCATCTGTGAAAGATGAAGGACTCATAGAGAAACGGCGTGAACAGATCATTCAAGGTGCTGTCAAGCTGTTTAAGAAAAAAGGATTCCATCGTGCAACGACACGCGAAATCGCGAAAGAGGCAGGCTTTAGTATCGGTACACTCTATGAATATATTCGGAGTAAGGAAGATGTCCTCTATCTTGTCTGTGACAGTATTTACAATGAAGTACACAATCGTCTTTCGAACCTTCCGATTCAGAAAGGGACGATTGACGGATTGCGAGTGGCAATCGATCGCTATTACCGATTAATCGATGATATGTCCGATGAATTTCTCGTGATGTATCAAGAATCGAAATCCTTGCAAAAAGATGCATTAAGATACGTTCTGAAAAAAGAAATGGAAATGGTTGCGCTCTTTGAGGATTTATTGCAAGCATGCGTGAAGTCAGGGGAATTGCGTATTTCAACCGATAATATCAGCATGGCGGCGCATCATATTGTCGTTCAAGGGCAAATGTGGGCGTTTCGCAGATGGGCCATGCATAAAAGCTACACGATCGAAGATTTTATCCGTGTACAAACAGATCAGCTATTTAGCGGTGTAGTAGGGGAATCATCCTAAGGGGAATGTTCGAAAAGTCAGGCAGAAGGGGTGTTTTAATATTGACTACAGTTGAAATTTATAAACCGAAGCATCATATCCGATTTGTGACGTCATCAAGTCTTTTCGATGGCCATGATGCGTCCATTAATATTATGCGTCGTATTTTGCAATCGAGCGGGGCGGAAGTCATTCATCTCGGGCATAATCGCTCGGTTGAAGAGGTCGTCAATGCAGCGATTCAGGAAGATGTGCAAGGTATTGCGATTTCATCCTACCAAGGTGGTCACGTTGAATACTTTAAATATATGTACGATCTTCTTCAGGAAAAAGGGGCGCCACATATTCGCATTTACGGCGGAGGTGGGGGTGTCATTATCCCGAAGGAAATTAAGGAATTGCATGATCATGGCATCGCATGGATTTTCTCGCCAGAAGATGGCCGCAAGATGGGGCTTCAAGGGATGATCAATCGTATGCTGGAAGAAAGTGATTTTTTAACAGCGACACAAAATGAGTTGGCGAATCTTGAAAAAGTGCGTATCGACACGCCGGAAGTATTAGCGAATCTCATCACGTATGCAGAAGAAATGTATGACAGGAATGATGCTACGGCTAATGCGGTTATTGAAAAAGCGCGCACATTGTCTAAAAACACACCTGTTTTTGGGATTACCGGTACAGGTGGGGCAGGAAAAAGTTCGTTGACGGATGAGTTGATTCGCAGATTTTTACACGAACTACCGGACAAAAATGTCGCGATTCTTTCAATCGACCCAACGAAACAAAAAACGGGCGGTGCACTGCTTGGGGACCGCATTCGCATGAATGCCATCTTCAATCAGCGCGTCTTTATGCGCAGTTTGGCGACGCGCGGTTCAAGGACAGAGCTATCAGGTGCCATTAAAGATGTGCTCGATATTGTCAAAACAGTCGGCTACGATCTGATCATCGTTGAAACGAGTGGTATTGGGCAAGGGGATGCCGAAATCACGGAAATCTCTGATGCGTCGATGTACGTGATGACAAGTGAATTCGGTGCACCAACGCAGCTTGAAAAAATCGACATGATTGACTTTGCAGACCTCATCGTCATTAACAAATTCGAGCGCAAAGGTTCAGAAGATGCACTGCGTCAAGTGCAGAAACAATATCAGCGTAGCCATCTCCTGTGGGATAAAAGCTTGGATGAAATGCCTGTGTACGGCACGATTGCTAGTCAGTTCAACGACAAAGGGACGAACGCATTGTTTGCGGCACTCGTAGGCGTGTTGAATGAAAAATGTGGTCTCGATTGGGAAACATCGTATGCGCAATTTGTGAAAACACAGAAACAGAACGTTATCATTCCGAATGAGCGCCACCATTACTTGCGTGAAATTGCGAGTACAGTGCGTGATTACCATAAAAAGTCGGAGCAGCAAGTGGAACTTGCACGCCGCCTGTTCCAACTAGAAGGTGCGATTGAAGCGGTCAATGAACAAGCGCCAAATGATGCATTGGTTGCATCACTACAATCACTTGTAGAAGGCGTACGTGATGAACTGACTGCAGAATCGAAACGTATTTTAGCCAACTGGGAGCAGTTGAGAGAGGCTTATGCGGGAGATGAATTTGTCACGAAAATTCGTGATAAAGAGTTGCGCACGGCTTTAACAACGACAAGTTTGTCCGGTTTAAAAATCCCGAAAGTATCGCTACCGAAATTCAAGGATTACGGAGAGATTCTTCGTTGGGTCTATAAGGAAAACGTTCCAGGCTCTTATCCGTACACAGCTGGCGTGTTCCCGTTCAAACGAGAAGGGGAAGATCCGAAGCGTCAATTTGCCGGGGAAGGGACGCCAGAGCGGACAAATCGTCGTTTCCATTACTTGTCGAAAGATGACGATGCAAAGCGTTTATCGACAGCATTTGACTCCGTTACGTTATACGGGGAAGATCCGGATGAGCGTCCAGATATTTTCGGGAAAGTCGGAGAATCTGGCGTTAGCATTTGTACACTCGATGACATGAAAAAGCTGTATGACGGCTTCGATCTCTGTGCACCTTCGACGTCTGTTTCCATGACGATTAACGGTCCAGCACCGATTATTTTGGCGATGTTCATGAATACGGCGATTGATCAGCAAGTGCGCTTGAAAGAAGAAGAGCTCGGGCGTACATTGACGATGGAAGAATTCACGGACGTGCGCAATGCGACATTGCAAGTGGTGCGTGGCACGGTACAAGCGGATATTTTAAAAGAAGACCAAGGGCAAAATACATGTATTTTCTCGACGGAATTTGCGTTACGCATGATGGGAGATATCCAGCAATATTTCATCGACAAACAAGTGCGTAATTACTATTCTGTATCGATTTCGGGCTATCACATTGCAGAAGCAGGTGCCAATCCGATTTCACAGCTAGCCTTTACACTGGCAAACGGCTTCACCTATGTAGAATATTATTTGAGCCGCGGCATGGATATCAATGATTTTGCGCCGAACTTGTCGTTCTTCTTCTCGAATGGCCTTGATCCGGAATATACCGTGATTGGTCGTGTAGCACGCCGCATTTGGGCAGTGACAATGCGCGAAAAATATGGTGCGAATGACCGCAGTCAGAAATTGAAATACCATGTGCAGACGTCGGGCCGTAGCTTGCACGCACAGGAAATTGATTTCAACGATATTCGTACAACATTGCAGGCATTGATGGCATTGCAGGATAACTGTAACTCTCTTCATACGAATGCTTATGATGAAGCGATTACTACACCAACAGAAGAATCTGTTCGCCGCGCGATGGCGATTCAGATGATTATTACCAAAGAGCTTGGCCTTGCGAAAAATGAAAACCCGCTCCAAGGAACGTTTATCATCGAAGAATTGACGGATTTGGTCGAAGAATCGGTTCTACAAGAATTCGATCGCTTGAACGACCGTGGCGGTGTTCTTGGATCAATGGAAACGCAGTACCAACGCGGAAAGATTCAAGAAGAGTCGATGCATTATGAGATGCTCAAACATACGGGCGAGCTGCCAATCATCGGCGTCAATACCTACCTAAATCCGAATCCACCATCTGAAGCGGATATCGATAATATGGAAATTGCACGTGCAACGACAGAAGAGAAAGAAAGCCAAATCATCAACTTGCGTGCATTCCAAACTACGCATGCCGAACAAACAGCAATCGCTTTGAACAAGTTGAAAGAAGCAGCAGTTTCAGGAGGCAACGTCTTCGAAGAACTCATGGAGACCGTAAAAGTGGCAAGTCTGGGCCAAATTACGAATGCTCTCTACGAAGTCGGCGGGCAATACAGAAGGAATATGTAAGCCATCACCACGCAAACTCCCGTTTGCGTGGTTTTTGTGGTTGGTGATTATATGGGTTGTAAATATTGATGTTATGATTTTTACCTACGCCCCAGCGAAGGCGCCTTACTAGCGGTCGCCGAAGCCATAAGCGCCGAGCGATGTTAGTAAGTTTTTTTAGTTTAATTTATAATTTTATCAACTCTCTTAGTTGATTGGAGTACAGAGCGGCTTTTCTGAACAAAAGTGAAGCGTTGAGAGCACGGAGTCAGATGTCTTAATTTCCGCAAAGAACGCAGAAATACGGCAATTCGAACCCTACGTTGTTCGATTGGCTGAGACCGTGCCCGCGGAAAGCGTCCGCTCGGAACGGAAATCAACGTGGACAAGATAATATTTAATTCAATTTATTTATAGTATGAAATTGACGCATTTATTTTATAATAGGCATACAGTACCTATGATTGTGAGTAGGATGTATAATGAAAGATACAGGCGAAAAGAGGTGCGGGGATGAAACGGTCATATCATATAGTTATCATAGCAATCCTTGTCATTCTCGTCTTTTTATTGTATGGTGATGGTTTCGGTGCAATCCCATTTTTACTTGCTGCAATTTACTTCGGCATAATTGGCATCAAAGAACTGAGACACTTAAATAAGAGTAAAAGATTGTAGCATAATGCGGCCTGCATTGTATATAATGATAAGTATGCTTATCTTCATTCAACGACATCCGCCTCTACAGGTGGTAAGATGAATGCAGTTTTGTTTTACTGTTTAGAGAAAGGACGTGCGTCTATTGAATATTCGTGAAATGACGAAAGAACAATTAGTTGAAGAATCGATGATTGATATCGCTTATGCGATTTTGACTGAAACACATGAGCCGCTAACACTCCAACAGTTAATGGATGAGATCCGTAAACTTACTGGTGTAACGGAGAAACAGATGAAAGAAAAACTTCAGCAGTTTTATACAGACATGAACATCGACGGTCGTTTCCTAGCGATCCACGATAACCGTTGGGGGCTTCGTGAATGGTATCCAGTCGATCAAATCGAAGAAGAAACAGCACCTGTCGTGAAAGTACGCAAAAAGAAAAAGAAAAAAGCGGTACTGGACGATGACGAGGATGACATCGAAGAAGACGAAGATGAGGACGAGCTATTCGATGAAGAATTCGACGAGCTAGTTGACGAAGATGAAGACGACGAAGAAGAAGAGGAAGAAGAAATCGTCGAAATCGAAGCGGATCTACTAGACCCGGATGATGACCTTGAAATTATCCCGGACGAAGAAGACTTGGATCTCGATGAAGAAGATGACGAGGACGAAGAAGAGGAAGAACTCGAAGAATAATCTCTTGACTTCATACGTCCCGCGCTATAAGATTTTACTGGGCTCCTTAAATTAGGACACAAAGAACTCGTGCATATGCGCTCCTCCTGTAGAACATAATCTACAGATGGGGCGCTTTTTGATTTTATCTTCATTCAGCGGAAGCCTTCCTATTTTATGGGTGGTGAGATGAATGGTTTATTTTCTGTTCGGTGGTGTCTTGGCGCCTGCTGAACGAAGATAAAGCCTCCGGCGGATGTCACAGATTTTGAAAGGAATTAAGGAAGACAGTCTAAGTTCACGACGTCCTGTCGTAACGACTGCATGACCAACATCCTGTTGGCCTCAAGCTCGATTCAAAATCTGGACGAAATTACGCCGAGGCGTAATTGATATCAATAAGTTATTAAGCAAAACGAACGGAGGAGTTAGACATGACAAAATATATATTTGTAACAGGTGGCGTCGTATCGTCACTCGGTAAGGGCATTAACGCAGCGTCACTCGGACGACTATTAAAAAGCCGTGGATTGCAAGTGACAATCCAAAAGTTTGATCCATACATTAACCTTGACCCAAGAATGATGAGTCCTTTACAACATGGTGAAGTATTCGTGACAGAGGATGGGGCAGAGACGGATCTAGACCTTGGACACTACGAGCGTTTTACCGACATTAAATTGAATAAATTCTCGAACGTTACAATGGGGAAAGTCTATTCATCAGTCCTGAAAAAAGAACGTCGCGGCGAGTACAAAGGTGCAACGGTTCAAGTAATCCCCCATATTACAAACGAAATTAAAAGCCTTGTGAAGCGCGCAGGTAAAGAAACAAATGCAGATATTGTTATCACAGAAATTGGCGGTAGTGTTGGAGATATCGAATCCCTTCCATACTTAGAAGCGATTCGTCAGATGAAAACGGACCTTGGAAAAAGCGATGTGATGTACATCCACAACACATTGATTCCTTATTTGCATGCAGCTGGAGAAATGAAAACAAAGCCTACACAACACAGCGTAAAAGAGCTGCGTAGCCTAGGTATTCAGCCGAATATGATTGTTGTGCGTAGCGAATACCCAGTGCCACAAGAAATGAAAGACAAAATTGCATTGTTCTGTAACATTAAACCAGAAGAAGTCATTGAAGCGCTTGATGCAGAAACGTTGTACGAAGTGCCACTTCGTTTACATGAACAACATATGGATAAAATTGTTGTAGACTTCCTTGAGTTAAAAACGCAAGAGCCTGATTTAACAGAGATTCAAGAGCTTGTCACTCAAGTGAAATCACTTTCGAAAAAAGTACGTATCGCTCTTGTTGGGAAGTATGTTGAACTTCAAGACGCTTATATTTCAGCGGTTGAAGCACTTCGTCATGCAGGTTATGGCTTTGACGCAGACGTTGACATCAAGTGGATTAATTCAGAAGAAGTGACTGCAGAAAATGCAGCTGAATTACTAAGCGATGTGGACGGAATTGTTGTACCAGGTGGCTTTGGCGATCGGGGTATCGACGGCAAAATCGTTGCAGTCAATTATGCACGGACAAACCAAGTACCATTCTTCGGCATTAGCCTTGGTATGCAGTTGGCAGCAGTTGAATTCGCGCGCAATGTCTTGGGGATTGAGCAAGCACATTCCATCGAATTCGATGCAGAAACAGAACATGCTATTGTTGAAAATCACCCAAGCTACATTAGCAATGGTACTGTGGGCGACGATGGACACGAAGGGGAACTTCGCCTTGGTCTGCACCCATGTAAAGTGAAACCAGAAACGAAAGCAAGCCAAGCATATGGCGAAGAGTTAGTATACGAACGCCATCGTCACCGCTATGAAATCAATAACGAATACCGTGAGGCGTTTGAAGCGGCGGGCATGATTGTTTCGGGGACGAGCCCAGATGGACAACTCATCGAAATTATGGAGTTAACAGATCACCCATTCTTCGTCGGTTGCCAATTCCACGCTGAATTCGCATCACGCCCAACACGCCCACAACCGCTAATCCGTGACTTCATCGGAGCAGCGTTGGCTAGACAATAAAGAAAAGCTCAAGGCGCCCGCTTAGGCGCGGCAGGCATAAGTCGATCCAGCGACGTGGCGTTTCTTGCCACATAGCTGGGTTGCTTATGACCCGAGCGGCTGGCGCCTGGAGGCTAGACAATAAAGAAAAGCGCAAGGCGCCCGCTTAGACGCGGCAGGCATAAGTCGATCCAGCGACGTGGCGTTTCTTGCCACATAGCTGGATTGCTTATGACCCGAGCGGCTGGCGCCTGGAGGCTAGACAATAAAGAAAAGCGCAAGGCGCCCGCTTAGGCGCGGCAACCGCAATTCGAAGAGCACGAATGGTGTCCATACCAGACACCGTTTGTGCTTTTTTTCTGGAGTGGTTGCGTGTATTTTCAAGCGTATTAAACTTCGATGGTCGCTAGTTCTTGCTTTTGGAAAGTATTGCGTGTTTATGGCACTCGAATGCGTGGTTCTTGGTCGTGAATGCGCGGTTTGCCAGTCGCATTGCGCTGTTCTCAGGCACGAATACGAATGCGCGCTTCCCGCCTTTATTAAAAAAAGCGACACATCCACGGAAATACCCGCGTGATGTGTCGCTTACCTTTTACTCTTCGTCCGCAATCATTTCATCATACGCCAATTTCACAGCCTCATAGACAAACAATGCGGCAAGCGCATGTGGTTGGACGATGCGTTCACCGTTATCACCTGGCAATAACCCGCGTGTCAGTCCTGTCGATATATATGTATACGCAAGAGAAGCAAGCTCATTGTCATCTGTCGCTTTATCGGCAGCAAGTACCGCAAATGGGATGAAGCGCTCCGCTAGAAGCTTAGCCAGTTGTAATGCCGATACATCTGTTGCAGAACGCGTTAACAGCCAGATGCGATCTGCTTTTCCGATTTCCATGCCTTCTTCGTAACAAACAGCATTGTAAAAAGGCGCCGTGCTTTTTAGCGCTGTTGCCGTTACCGCCCCTAACTCCTCGAAACCAGCGAATATCACGCGGCCTTCGCCAATAGTTGCCTGGGCAAGCAGACGAGCTGTTTCCTCAATCATCTCTTCATCATTTGTAGCAATTCGTTGGAGAAGACCACCGATTTGCGTCGTTAATATTTTCACGATTACCACCTCTATTTCATTATAGGAAGTGATGAGCTAGAAAGCAAAAAGACAATGTTTTTTAAAAAAGAGGGATATTGATACTTTTGTCAAATTAGTACTATAGCCAATTGTATAGAGGGAAGTAGGGATGGTCTTTGAAAAAGTTGTTAATTGTAGACGATCAAACGGGGATCCGTCTCTTGCTCGATGAGGTGTTTCGTCGAGAAGGATTTGTGACCCAGCTTGCGGCCAATGGAATGGAAGCGCTTCAAGCGGTCAAGGAAACCGTGCCAGGGTGTGTATTACTCGACATGAAGATGCCTGGTATTGATGGGATTGAAGTACTAAAGCAATTGAAGAAAGGTTGGCCAGAAGTGCCTGTTATTATGATGACGGCCTATGGAGAAATTGAGTTGACAGATGATGCACTAAAAATCGGGGCTGAGCAATATTTTACCAAACCCTTTGATATTTATGAAGTGCGCGACGCAGTAAACGCAATGTTTGAAAAATGACAAAGCAGGCAGTGGCAAACACTGTCTGTTTTTGTTATGATAATAAAGGCATATATGAATGTAATCAAACAATAAATAAAGATACTCGTGAATTTAGAGGAGGAATATACATGGCGTTAGCGTCGATGAAAGAAATGATGATCAAAGGGAAAAAGGAAGGCTATGCGATCGGTCAGTTCAACTTGAACAACCTTGAATATACACAAGCTATTTTACTGGCAGCACAGGAAGAGCAGTCACCGGTTATTCTTGGGGTTTCTGAAGGGGCGGCGCGCTACATGGGCGGCTTTACAACAGTCGTTCATATGGTAAAAGGACTCATCCATGATTACAAAATCACGGTGCCTGTTGCAATTCACCTTGACCACGGTTCAAGCTTTGAAAAATGTAAGGAAGCGATTGATGCAGGATTTACGTCTGTTATGATTGATGCTTCATCCAAATCACTTGCGGAAAACATTGAAATCACAAAGAGCGTTGTTGCATATGCGCATGAGCGCGGTGTTTCTGTAGAAGCTGAGCTTGGTGTTGTAGGTGGACAAGAGGACGATGTTATTGCAGACGGCGTTATTTACGCAGATCCAGCTGAGTGTAAAGAGCTTGTTGAGAAAACAGGTATCGACTGCCTAGCTCCTGCACTTGGTTCTGTTCATGGACCTTATAAAGGTGAACCAAACCTAGGCTTTAAAGAGATGGAAGAAATCTCAAGTCAATCTGATTTACCACTTGTTTTACACGGTGGTACAGGCATTCCGTTGAAAGACATCCAACGTTCTATTTCACTTGGAACAGCAAAGATTAACGTCAACACGGAAAACCAAATTGAAGGAACAAAAGCTGTGCGCGAACTACTTGCAGCGGACGCGGAAGTTTACGATCCACGTAAATACCTAACGCCAATGCGCGATGCGATTAAGCAAACAGTTATCGGCAAAATCCGTGAATTCGGTAGCTCACAAAAAGCTTAATTTTATTCAGCATCTGGATGCAATTACGCAGAGACGTAATTGATACAATATACAAAATGTCGCAAGAAAAGGAGAAGCATTCAATAGGGATGTATTCTCCTTCTTTTCCATTAAGGCTGTATCTACTTAATAAAAGGGGGATTTTTGCATGAAATTTTTCATTGATACTGCGAATTTTGAAGAGATTAAGGAAGCGCATAGTTGGGGGATTCTCTCGGGCGTAACGACCAATCCGTCACTCGTTGCCAAAGAAGATGTACCGTTCCACGATCGACTTCGTGAAATTTCAGCGCTTGTTCCAGGTTCTGTTAGTGCGGAAGTCATTGCACTCGATGCAGAAGGAATGATTGCAGAGGGACGCGAGCTTGCAAAAATCGCACCGAATATTACGGTGAAATTGCCAATGACGCCTGAAGGTTTGAAGGCTTGTTCCGTTTTTGCACAAGAAGGCATTAAAACAAATGTGACACTAATCTTTAGTGCGAATCAGGCACTCCTAGCGGCACGTGCGGGCGCTACATATGTATCTCCGTTTCTTGGCAGACTAGATGATATTGGGCAAGATGGCATGGCGTTGGTATCCACGATTGCAGATATTTTCACAATCCATGGCATTAAAACAGAGATCATTGCAGCTTCTATTCGCGGCCCTCAACATATTACAGATGCAGCGCTTAGTGGCGCGCATATTGCAACGACACCATTCAATGTGTTGAAGCAGTTGTTTAAACATCCTTTGACAGACAAAGGAATTGAAGCGTTTCTTGCCGATTGGGAAGCTCGAAAGAATAAGTGACTTACCTAAGGAGAATAAAATGGACGTTTATAAGATAACAGGTGGTAAGCCTTTACAAGGGACAATCAAAGTAAGCGGGGCGAAAAACAGCGCGGTTGCGCTGATTCCAGCTTCAATTTTAGCAGATTCTCCAGTGACGATTGAAGGGCTTCCAGAAATTTCAGACGTTTTTACACTTCAGGCATTATTAGAAGATATCGGTGGGGAAGTAACATTTGAGGACGGTACGATGACCATTGATCCAACAGAAATGGTGTCTATGCCGTTGCCAAATGGCAATGTGAAAAAGCTGCGTGCTTCTTATTATATGATGGGCGCTATGCTTGGTCGTTTTAAGTATGCAGTTATTGGACTACCAGGTGGCTGTCATTTAGGTCCAAGACCGATTGATCAACATATCAAAGGCTTTGAAGCACTTGGTGCAAAAGTGACGAATGAGCATGGTGCGATTTATTTGCGTGCAGATGAATTACGCGGTGCGAAAATTTATTTAGACGTCATTAGTGTTGGTGCAACGATTAATATTATGCTGGCGGCTGTTCTTGCTAAAGGACAGACGGTTATCGAGAATGCCGCGAAAGAACCTGAAATTATCGATGTGGCGACATTATTATCCAATATGGGAGCAAAAATAAAAGGTGCGGGAACGAATGTTATCCGTATCGACGGCGTGGACAAACTCCACGGTACGAAGCATACGATTATCCCGGATCGTATTGAAGCAGGGACATTTATGATTATGGCCGCGGTGGCAGGAAATGGCGTAACCATCGACAATGTCATTCCTTTTCATGTGGAAGCATTGACGGCGAAACTCCGAGAAATGGGTGTAGACATTGTTGAAGGGGAAGAGCAGATTTTCATCCCGAAAGCGAAGAAACTGCAAGCTGTCGATGTGAAGACGCTTGTGTATCCTGGATTCCCAACGGATTTGCAACAACCATTTTCTGTGTTGTTATCGCAGGCGGTTGGCTCATCTATTATTACAGATACGGTCTATTCCGCTCGTTTCAAACAAATCGATGAAATTCGCCGGATGAATGCAGATGGCCGTGTCGAAGGACGTTCCGCTATTTTATCTGGACCGACGCCGCTTCAGGCAGCGACTGTACGTGCATCGGATTTACGTGCGGGCGCGGCGCTTGTTATTGCCGGGTTAATTGCAGATGGCGTAACGGAAGTACAAGAAATTCAACATATTGAACGTGGGTATAGTTCGTTGATTAGCAAATTGCAAGGAATCGGTGCGGATATTCGCAAAGTAAAAGTTCCTGAAAAAGCGGCTATTAGCGAATGACCATTTTAGTGCTATAATCATGTTGAGTAGTAAAACTTACGGATGACCCGTAAAACAGGAGGAACACAACAAATGGAACGCAGTTTATCAATGGAATTAGTTCGAGTTACAGAAGCAGCAGCCGTATCAGCTTCACGTTGGATGGGGCGCGGTTTAAAAAACGAGGCAGACGACGCAGCAACAACGGCAATGCGTAACGTTTTCGACACAATTCCGATGCAAGGGATTGTTGTGATTGGTGAAGGTGAAATGGATGAAGCACCAATGCTTTATATTGGTGAAGAGCTAGGAACGGGCGTTGGTCCCGAAGTAGACGTAGCGGTTGATCCGCTTGAAGGTACGAATATTGTCGCAGCTGGTGGCTGGAACGCTCTTGCTGTGTTGGCGATAGCGGACAAAGGCAATCTTCTCAATGCACCAGATATGTATATGAAGAAAATTGCAGTCGGCCCTGAAGTGGTCGGTAAAATTGATATTGATGCATCCGTAACAGAGAATCTTCAAGCTGTTGCGAAAGCTAAAAATAAAGACATCGGCGACATCGTTGCGACGGTTTTAGATCGTGAACGCCACGCTGGTATCATCGAAGAGATTCGTGCAGCAGGTGCACGCATTAAGCTGATTACAGATGGCGACGTAGCAGCTGCTATTAACACGGCATTCGATGAAACAGGTGTGGACATCTTATTTGGTATCGGTGGAGCACCAGAAGGCGTTATCGCAGCAGTTGGGCTAAAATGTCTTGGTGGAGAACTACAAGGTAAACTTGTGCCAAGTAATGATGAAGAACGTGAGCGTTGCGCAAAAATGGGCATCGATGTAGACAAAGTACTTTATATGGATGACCTTGTAAAAGGCGACGACGCAATATTCGCTGCAACAGGTGTAACGGATGGAGAACTTCTCAGTGGCGTTCAGTTTAAAGGCGGCTACTGTGAGACGCATTCACTCGTTATGCGTTCGAAGTCAGGTACAATTCGATTTGTCGAAGGCCGACATAGCATGAAGAAAAAACCTCTGCTCGTCATGCAAGATTGATAGACCTCATTGCCCGGTTACAAGCCGGGCATTTTCCCTTGTACAACTAAGAATTGGATTGCCTTACTTAGTTGTCTTCCTCAAAAATAATACCCATTAACGTAAAGAGTGGTGCCAAAAATGACAATGCTAACGATTTCTGCGTTAGAAAATATGACGTTAAAAGAGTTATATGCCCTTGCCAAAAAATATAAAATCGCTTATTATGCGAAGCTAACAAAAAAAGAATTGATTTTTGCGATCCTTAAAACACGTGCTGAACAAGAAGGTTATTTCTTTATGGAAGGTGTTCTTGAAATTATTCAGTCGGAAGGCTATGGTTTCCTTCGCCCAATCAATTATTCGCCTAGTTCGGAAGATATCTATATTTCTGCATCACAAATTCGCCGCTTCGATTTGCGAAATGGGGATAAGGTGACGGGAAAAGTTCGCCCGCCTAAGGAATCCGAGCGTTATTACGGCCTGTTACATGTAGAAGCTGTTAATGGGGAAGATCCGGAAGTCGCACGTGAGCGTGTTCATTTCCCGGCATTGACACCGCTTTACCCCGATCGACATATTAAACTTGAAACGAGTTCTGCTAATTTGTCTACGCGAATCATGGATCTCGTATCACCGGTAGGGTTTGGACAGCGTGGATTGATTGTCGCGCCACCTAAGGCGGGTAAAACGTTGCTGTTGAAGGAAATTGCGAATTCCATTACAACGAATCATCCGGATACAGAACTCATTGTCTTGTTAATAGACGAACGCCCAGAGGAAGTAACGGATATTGAACGTTCTGTGAAAGCAGATGTCGTTAGTTCAACATTTGATGAAGTACCTGAAAATCACGTTAAAGTGGCTGAATTGGTGTTAGAACGTGCGATGCGTCTTGTCGAACATAAACGGGATGTTGTCATTTTAATGGACTCGATCACTCGACTTGCTCGTGCCTACAACCTTGTCATTCCGCCGAGCGGGCGCACGCTTTCCGGAGGGATTGACCCAGCTGCATTCCATCGCCCTAAGCGATTTTTCGGTGCAGCTCGTAATCTTGAAGAAGGCGGTAGCTTGACGATTTTAGCGACAGCTTTGATTGACACAGGTTCACGCATGGATGAAGTCATTTACGAAGAGTTCAAAGGGACAGGGAATATGGAACTTCATCTAGACCGAAGCCTTGCAGAACGCCGTATTTTCCCGGCACTCGATATTCGTCGCTCAGGCACAAGAAAAGAAGATTTGCTAATTCCGGCCGATCAACTCGAAAAACTTTGGGCAATCCGGAAAACATTTTCCGATGCGCATGACTTTACAGAACGCTTCATGAAAAAATTGCGTCAAACACCAACAAATGAAGAATTCTTCGACAAGCTCAATGAAGAAATGAAAGCCCATCGCAACGGTAAAGGGTTATTGTGAAATACAAACGCTGCCATTCCTTGAATCAAGGAAATGGTGGCGTTTTTTTATGGAAAAATTATGGAGCACGCAATCGGTTTATGGAACCGCGCAAAGTCGCATTCGAAGCACGCATATTATTCGTGGAACCGCGCAAAGTCGCATTCGAAGCGCGCAAAGCTATCTAACTCCCACCTCACAATTATTTAGGAGAGTTTATCATAAGAAATAAGGGTATAGATAAACTAAGGAGGGCGGTAGCGGTGTACGAGTATTTTATTAAAAGTATTGGATTACATTATGTTCGCGAAGGATTCTCACTTGCCGAAGAATACGAACAGCTAATTGCCTCTTATGCCAAGGATGGATGGCGATTTGTGCAGTTGGTGAATTTGTCGGAGCTATCTCCGAGTGAACGACGAATCGATCTTATATTTGAACGAAAAAAGGATGAAAGGAAAGTGATCTAGTATGAATACAATCGCATTACGGTTACTAAAAATAGTGACATTATTGTTTGCTGGGCTTTTTGGACTTTTTGTATTTGCAGGGAACTTAATGGATTACAATTCAAATTATGAATTTGTCCATCATGTGCTGTCGATGGATACGACGTTTGAGGGGAACGCCTTGATGTGGCGCGCAATCGAAAGTCCAATATTCTATACAATCGGCTATTGGGGATTAATTATCGCGGAAGGGATTTTCAGTGTACTTGCATTCATTGGTGTGTATCATATGTTGAAAAATATTCGGGCGACAGGACGTCAATTCAACCAGGCAAAGTCGTTTGGATTTTATGCATTCATGCTCGGTTTTGCGATTTGGTTTTTAGGATTTATCGTTATTGGGAGCGAATGGTTTGCGATGTGGCAATCGCAAATTTGGAATGGCAAAGAGACGGCGATGGACATAACGTCTGTTTGGGTAGGCTTCGCGATTTTACTGGCATTAAAAGATGAGGATTTGGATGCCTGATTAATTCCACCCTGATAAAAAATAGTTGCGCAAGGAAATGAGCTTTGGTATAATCATTGAGGTAACTTAAATACCATCTGCTGCATATACGACTGGCACATACGGGTCGTGTAAGGCATCAGTCTTATAATACAACTCTGTTCCAGATGGTTCAGGGCGAAGGGAGAGAGATTGATGAAAGCAGGAATTCATCCAGCTTATAAAGTAGCTACTGTTACTTGTTCATGTGGTAACACATTTGAAACAGGTTCTGTGAGAGAAGACATTCGCGTGGAAGTTTGTTCAGCATGTCACCCATTCTACACTGGACGCCAGAAATTTGCTGCAGCGGACGGCCGTGTCGACCGCTTCAACAAAAAATATGGTCTCAAAGAAGAAGGCCGCGACGAAGAGTAAGACTTTCACAATACCCGTCAGGTGCATATGCGCCGGGCGGGTATTTTCTTTGCTACGCATCTCCATAAATGGATCAGATACGAATTTCGTTCGATTTTCGGTTATGATAAAGAAACTTACGATATGACAAAATGCAATGATAAATATATAAACGGAAGGTGTATCTCATGTACGTAACCATGCAAGGCGGTTGGATCGAAGTCATTTGCGGCAGCATGTTTTCAGGCAAGTCGGAGGAATTGATTCGACGTATCCGACGGACGCAGTTTGCCAAACAGAAAATCGCGGTGTTTAAACCGGCAATCGATGACCGCTACAGTGAAGAAGCGGTTGTTAGTCATAACGGGACGACGGTTATTGCGCAACCGATTACGAGCTCAACGCAGATTGAAGAATTTATCACGGACGCGTATGACGTCATTGCGATTGACGAAGCGCAATTTTTTGATGAAGGCATTGTGGACACGGTTATGGGGCTAGCGAACCGTGGCTTCCGTGTCATCGTTGCTGGACTCGACCAAGATTTCAGAGGCGAGCCATTCGGACCGATGCCGAGATTGATGGCGGTTGCTGAGCATGTGACCAAACTACAAGCTGTTTGCACAGTGTGCGGTTCGCCATCTAGCCGAACACAGCGACTCATTAACGGCACGCCAGCAGGCTATGATGATCCAATCATCCTCGTCGGTGCTGCGGAAGCCTATGAACCACGATGCCGTAAACACCACGAAGTACCATCAGGTGTATCAGCGATAGCAAAAGAATAAGCCATGTGATGCCCGCCTAGTGAAACTGGGCGGGTTTTGCATATGAGGAGAAATAACTGTATTTACCTTGCTAATTCCCGTACAATAAATGTACAAAACAGTCCTAAAAATGAGGTGCAGACAATGTTTGAAAGGCTTCAAGCAGTAGAAGATCGATACGATCACTTGACGGAGTTACTGAGTGATCCGGAAGTAGTGAGCGACATCACGAAACTTCGTGATTATTCGAAAGAGCAGTCAGGCTTGCAAGAAACGGTCGACACGTACCGTGACTATAAAAGCACAAAGGCCGAATATAAAAATGCCAAAGAAATGCTGAACGAATCGCTTGACGATGACATGAAAGAGCTTGTGAAGATGGAAGTAGCAGAGCTCGAAGAGAAAATTGAGGCATTCGAGGCACAGTTGAAAATTTTACTCGTCCCAAAAGATCCAAATGATAGCAAAAACGTCATCATGGAAATTCGCGGGGCAGCGGGTGGCGACGAGGCGGCTCTGTTCGCAGGTAACTTGTTCCGCATGTACAGCCGCTATGCGGAAATGAATCACTGGAAAACTGAAGTAATCGATTCATCCCCAACGGAACTTGGTGGTTTTAAAGAAATTATTTTCACGATAAACGGCAACGGTGCATATTCAAAACTCAAATTTGAAAATGGCGCGCACCGGGTTCAGCGAGTCCCGGAAACGGAGTCAGGTGGAAGAACGCATACATCAACTGCGACAGTCGCAGTCTTACCGGAGGCTGAAGATGTCGATATTGAAATTCTCCGAGAAGATTTGAAAATCGATACGTACCGTTCAAGTGGTGCAGGTGGTCAGCATGTTAACACGACAGACTCTGCTGTTCGTATTACGCACCTACCGACGGGAATCATCGTATCCATGCAAGATGAAAAATCACAAATTAAAAACCGTGAAAAAGCGATGAAAGTATTAAAAGCTCGTGTCTATGATGCAGCACAACAAGAAGCGCAAGCAGAATATGCTGCGAGCCGAAAATCAGCCGTTGGCACAGGCGATCGTTCTGAACGCATTCGGACTTATAACTTCCCGCAAAACCGCGTGACGGATCACCGTATTGGCTTAACGCTTCAAAAACTCGATCAAATTATCGAAGGTAAACTAGACGAAGTTATCGAAGCACTCATTATGGAAGAGCAAGCGTACCGCCTGGAAAGTTTGGATCGCAATGACTGAAAAAATTTATGAAGCTCTCCAGCGGGCTTCTTCTTTATTAGAAGAAAAAGGGCTCGAGGCACATACTGCGCGCATGCTGATGGAATTCGTCACGAATAAGTCTGGCGCTACATTACTTGCAGATTTGCGAGAACCGCTTAACGAAGAGGAACACCGGAATTTTTGGGATCACATGCGTGAACTACTCACGGGAAAACCTGTCCAATACGTGATCGGTCAAGAATATTTTTACGGCTACACATTTCAAGTGGATGAAAATGTCTTAATCCCGCGACCGGAAACAGAGGAACTAGTTTACGGCGCACTTGAACGCGGTCGCAAACTATTTCAGAATCGCCCGATACATGTTGCGGATATCGGAACCGGCAGTGGTGCGATTGCAGTGTCATTCAAAAAGGAATGGCCTGCAGCGGACGTTACGGCGACAGATATTAGTGAAGGTGCGCTCGCTGTTGCTAAGCAGAATGCAGTGACAAACGGTGCCGCGATTGATTTCCGTCAGGGGGATCTTACAGAACCTATTGCCCAGCAAAAGTGGGATATCGTCTTGTCGAACCCGCCGTATATTGCGCATGAGGAAGCCGCACTAATGGCTGATACGGTTTTGGATCACGAACCGCATAACGCCTTATTTGCGGAAGAGGACGGACTCTATTTTTATCGGAAGCTTGCGGAAAACTTACCGTTGCTTATGAACAAGTCATTTCTCATCGCAGTCGAAATCGGCTATTTACAAGGGCTGGCTGTGCATCAGTTATTCCAAGCTGCGTTCCCAGAAGCGTTTGTTGAAACGGTAAAAGATATCAACGGCAAAGACAGAATAATATTTTGTCAGACTCTTGAATGAATTACTTCTACTCTGTCAATAATGCAGTGTAGGAGGGGATAAACATGCTACCAGATTACGAGAATAAAAGAACGACAACAATAATGGAGAAAATCTTACCTTATATTGAACTTATTATTCTACTCATTATCATTCAATCCGTTGTGACGTTATTCACAACGAAACCGGCTGAGGAAGACGCCATTCGTTTTCGCCTACTAGCCCATTCCAATGCACCAGCAGACCAGCAAGTGAAAATGGACATCCAAAGTGAAATCGAGCCGCTCATTGAAGAAGCCATTGCAACTGCCGAGTCAACGGAAGAGCTTGGGGATAACTTAGCGGCATTGGAAACGACGATTGTGGATATTGCCAATTCGCTGGCTGGTGGCATGCCAATCTCATTGGAACGTCAAGAAGCGTTGTTTCCACCGAAGCGTTCGGGATTCGTGATTACCCCGCAAGCGACGTATGATGCTTATGTATTAACGATTGGCAGTGGACGTGGGGATAACTGGTGGTGTTCTTTATTTCCGAATATCTGTTTTCCAGATGAGGCGGAAGAAGAGGAGGAGAAAGTGACCTTTTTTCTTTGGGAGTGGATAAAGGGGATATTTTCTTAAAGTTATGAACAATAGTTGTGGGTAAAGTGAGAAAATTGTGCATAAGGGAGGTTATCTTGTGGAAACTGAACAAATTTCGGTGGATAATCATCAGGATAACGATAAAAATTATCGCCGAGCTGTGGATATATTAACAAGTGGTGGAGTAGTCGCTTTCCCGACAGAGACAGTTTATGGCCTAGGGGCACTCGCGACGGATGAGCAGGCGGTGCGAAAAATATTCGAAGCAAAAGGCAGACCTTCGGATAATCCGCTCATCGTACATATTGGTCAACAAGAAGAAGTACACAAATATGCCACGGGGATAACGGAAGATGGCGAAAAGCTGATGGCTACGTTTTGGCCGGGATCGCTAACGCTCATTTTTGAAAAAATTCCGGGCATTATTGCACCGAGTGTGACACCAGGCGTTGAAACGGTTGCGATTCGCATGCCCGATCATCCTGTTGCATTAGCATTGTTGCAAACGTTGCATGGACCGCTTGCGGCGCCGAGTGCTAACCGTAGTGGGAAACCGAGTCCAACAGAAGCTGCCCATGTGTTTGAAGATTTACAAGGACGTATTCCGCTCATATTGGACGGAGGACAGACGGGCGTCGGTGTTGAGTCAACGGTGCTCGATATGACGACGAATCCACCAACGATTTTACGTCCAGGCGGCGTGACGCGCGAGATGATTGAAGAAGTTATTGGTCCTGTAAAGGCAGAAAGTAAGGCGCCGGGAGAGCAGGCGCCTCGTTCACCGGGCATGAAGTATATGCACTACGCACCAGAAGCGCCGCTGTTTGTCATTGAACCGGATGCAACGATAATTGGCGAAGCAATTGCGGCACTGCATGTGGAAGGCAAACGTGTCGCAGTAATCGGACCGGATGATTTGACGATTCCGACTGCGGATTGGTACTTTGCCCTTGGGCCTCGTCATAACAATGAGGCGATGGCTGCCCATCTGTACCGAGCGCTACGTCAATGTGATTTGACAGCGGCTGATGTCATTCTAGGCGTTGAAACCGATTTGACTGGTGTAGGTGCTGCTGTTATGAATCGACTAACAAAAGCGGCAGATGGCAAGCGCTATATGAGCTAAATAGAATACGTATGACCTCCTCAGTAGCCGCATAAGATGGATTGTGCGGTATCGGAGGAGGTTTTTAGGTTGGTGGAATTGTTTGCGGCGGGCATTACGACCATTGACGTGATTGTTGTGTTTGCGTTTTTGCAAGTGCGACGAGGGAGATTGGCATTGGCACTGTGGACGGCTTTTCTCAATATGCTATTTCCGTTTTTCGGATTTTGGGCAGGCGAGTTTTCTGCACATATTTTTTCAACGTGGAGCAGCGTGTTATCAGGTCTGTTCCTCTCTTTAATGGGGATACATATGTTATTGCAAGATGATGATGCGGAGATTGCTGACAAGTCCATGCATCCGTATGTCATTGCGCTGGCTGTAAGCCTTGATGCTTTCTCTGTGAGTGTATCATTTGGTATGCTTCAGATGAATAAAATCCTTTTCATTGTAGCATCGGGTTTATTTACCTTCTTCTTCGCTTATATCGTCCTGTTATGGAAAGGGCGATGGAATGTAAAAAATGGTAGTAAACTAAGACGATTTGCAGGGGTTGCATTACTAGTGATGGGAATAATGTCATGTTTTCGTTAGAAATATCTATTTCTTTATTTAGGTCAATCGGTTACGCTTGAAAGTAGGTGATGTTGATGAATATTTATTTCATATGTACAGGAAACACATGTAGAAGCCCGATGGCAGAAGCAATTTTACGCTCGAAAGGCATGGAGCATGTGACGGTTCGCTCGGCGGGCATCCATGCGGGAGACGGCTGGCCAATCTCGGCAAATGCGAAAACGCTCATTGAAGAGGGGCAGTTTCCGTATACGGCTGTATCGAGGGCGGTTTCGAGCGAAGAGTTGCAATGGGCTGACCTCGTTTTGACGATGACAGAGTCGCATAAAGCAGCCCTTCTTTATGCCTATCCAGAAATGGAACAGAAGATATTTACATTAAAAGGATATGTTCAACCGTCTGCAAGTGGTGATGTCCATGATCCATATGGCGGCGATCTAGCGACATATCGGCAGACGTTTGATGAATTGACACGGATTATAGACATGCTCGCACAGCGATTGATGGAGGGACAGGCATGAGAAAAATTGGAGAAAAGAAATTCGGCTTACAGAAAAAAATTGTTTTCTTTGTAACAATACTTGCTATTGTCACGTATACGACGAGTGGCATATTTATCAATATCGTACAGCCACAGTTTTTTCCGAATTTTGACCCGTTTTGGTTTGGCTTGCTTACATATGCGGCAGGTGTATTTTGGTCAGGATTTTTGGCGTTGTTATTCAGCACAATTTTAACGAAGCATCTACAAAAACTTGAAAAAGCGGCGATACGAGTGGCCGAAGGGAATATCGGAACGGACATTGAATTGCCGAATTCATCGGACGAAATTCGTTCTGTTGCAGAAGCATTTCAACAATTGGTCCTTAATTTACGCACGATTGTTGGGCAAATTGAGACGAATTTTGAGAAGACGGCAAGCACAGTGGACAACTTATCTGTGGAAACAGGAGAAGCGGCCAAGCAAGCGGATGCAGTAGCATCGACCATTATGGAAATTTCCTCAGGAGCAGAAGAGTCAGCGGTGGCGATTCAGGAAACAGCAGAAGCGATTGAAGATGTACGTTTACTAGCAGTTGAAGTGAGCAACCGAGCGGAAGATTCCTCCGCGCGTTCTAAAGAAATGCTAGAAGAGCTCGTTCGCACAACGGATGTATTTCGCACATTGGTTGAGGGGATACGAAATATGTCGACACAAAGCGAGCTGTCACTTGGTACCATTCGTCAGCTAGATCACAATGCGCAACAAATTGGAGAAATCGTGCAGTTAGTTGGCAATATCGCTGCGCAGACCAATTTGCTAGCGCTCAATGCATCGATTGAAGCGGCGCGCGCGGGTGAACATGGTAAAGGCTTCGCCGTCGTTGCGGAAGAAGTGCGTGTTTTAGCAGATGAAAGTGCCAAGGCGGTACAAGGAATTTCGGGTCTTGTGGCGACGATTCAGACGGATGTCTCGAAAGTTGTTAAAGAGATGGAGCAACAGGTAAAAACAGCAGCAAGCGAAGCGGACCGTGCCAATGAAACGACGAGCAATGTGGAAGCGATGACTTCCAAGGTGAATAGCATGGCGGATTCGGTCGTTGAAATTACAAAATTTGTGGAGCGTCAGCTAGCGAACATTGAAACGACAGCAAGTCAGTCACAAGAAGTTGCGGCGATTGCAGAGGAAACGTCTGCGGGTGCGCAGGAAGTTGGAGCTGCAACCGAAGAGCAAGTACGCTCAATTGAACAAGTCGATGAGATGGCAGTCGAACTGAAAAAGCAATCTGAGCAGCTGTATGAGGTTATTAGCCTATTTGATCAATCGAAATAAGAGATGAAAACCTAAATATGACGACTTCAAAGAAACAGCATTTGTTGGTTTTTATCAAGGAGTCTTGTGCATAGCACTGTTAAGGTAATATTATTTATGTCATACTAAACACAGCACCTTTTTTATAGGGGCTGTGTTTTTTTGTAGAAAAATGATAGAATGAGTTGTGAGTAAATTAAGAAAAGAGGGACACCGTGAAAATTGCAATTTCTTCAGATCATGGCGGGAACAACCTCCGTCGTGAAATTATTCAGTTGCTAGCGGAACTTGGCATGGAATATGTCGATTTTGGTCCAGATTCAGATGCCTCAGTCGATTACCCAGATTTTGCGACACCCGTTGCCAACGGCGTTGCATCAGGGAATTTTGATCGTGGGATCGTGATTTGTGGAACAGGCATCGGCATGTCTATTGCGGCAAATAAAGTAAAAGGGATTCGTTGTGCGCTCGTTCATGACGTCTTCAGCGCAAAAGCAACTAGAGAACATAACGATTCCAATGTCCTTGCAATGGGGGAACGCGTCATTGGTCCAGGACATGCAAGGGAAATCGTTGCAACGTGGTTGAAAACCGAGTTCGAAGGCGGTCGCCACGAACGCCGAATTGGGAAACTAATGGAACTCGAGGACTAACTGAAGAAAAACGCAAGTGCCTTAGGGCATCCGGCGCCAGTTACTGACACCATTCGTGCCTTTCGAATTGTGGCAGCAGTTGGCACCGCTTTAGAGCGACAACGAAACGGCACCGCTCAGAAGTAACAAACAGAAAAGGCGGTGGAAAAAGTGGATGCTTTGAAATTATGGAAGCTTCAACTTGAACAACTGTTATCGGAAATGGCAGAACAAGCACGTCTTGTTCCAGGTACATTGTTCGTCGTCGGTTGTTCGACATCCGAAATCGCAGGCAAGCGAATTGGTACAGCAGGCGCACTTGAAATTGGTGAAACGCTATTTGGCGCACTAAAGGATTTTGCAGACCAGCATAAGCTGTTCCTTGCTTTTCAAGGATGCGAACATATTAACCGAGCATTGACAATCGAGCGTCGTGCAGCAGAAAAGTTCAATCTTGATCCCGTATTGGTTATTCCAGTCGCACATGCAGGCGGCTCAATGTCTGCCTATGCATATCGTCATATGGATGACCCTGTAGTTGTCGAAACGATTTGCGCAAGTGCAGGCATCGACATCGGACAAACGTTGATTGGGATGCATTTGAAAGCAGTCGCTGTCCCAATCCGAACGTCCATTAGCAAAATTGGCGATGCAGTTGTTACGGTAGCCACAACACGCCCGAAACGCATCGGCGGAGAACGTGCAGTTTATAAAATAGAAGAAGAAGGGGAATGAGAACATGGATTTGACAAATGTAAAGCGTGAAGATGTAGCAGTATATGAAGCGATTATGGCGGAGAAAAATCGTCAGAATTCGAATATCGAATTGATCGCATCTGAAAACTTTGTAACAGAAGCGGTTATGGAAGCACAAGGCTCTTATTTGACGAACAAATATGCAGAAGGCTATCCAGGCAAACGCTACTACGGCGGTTGTGAACACGTCGATGTCGTTGAAAACATCGCACGTGATCGTCTGAAAGAAATTTTCGGTGCAGCGTATGCCAACGTTCAGCCGCACTCAGGTGCACAAGCGAACATGGCTGTATACTTCACAGTTCTTAAACCAGGCGACACTGTTCTGGGCATGAATCTTTCCCATGGTGGTCACTTGACACACGGAAGCCCGGTGAACTTCTCTGGACAACTGTACAACTTCGTCGATTACGGTGTGAGCCAAGAAGACGAGCGCATCGATTACGAAGACGTTCGTCAAAAAGCGCTTGAGCATAAGCCTAAAATGATCGTTGCGGGTGCAAGTGCATACCCACGTGAAATTGATTTCGCGAAGTTCCGTGAAATTGCAGACGAAGTTGGCGCGTACTTATTCGTAGACATGGCACACATCGCTGGACTTGTCGCTGTTGGCGAACATCCAAACCCAGTGCCACACGCACACTTTGTAACATCAACAACACATAAAACATTGCGCGGACCACGTGGTGGACTGATCCTTGTGAATGAAGAGTTCGCTGAAGAATTCGGCCGTAAGCTCGACAAATCGATTTTCCCTGGCGTTCAAGGTGGACCACTAATGCACGTCATCTCTGCAAAAGCAGTGGCGTTCGGTGAAGCACTTAAACCAGAATTCAAAACGTATATTCAACAAGTGAAGAGCAATGCGAAAGCATTCGGTGAAGCACTTGTAGCTGAAGGCGTTGACATCGTTTCTGGCGGCACAGACAACCACCTCGTGCTATTGAACCTACGTTCACTTGGTATCACAGGTAAAATCGCAGAGCATGTGTTGGATGAAGTCGGCATCACGGTTAACAAAAACACTATTCCATACGATACAGAAAGCCCATTCGTGACATCTGGTATCCGCATCGGTACACCAGCAGTGACAACAAGAGGCTTTAAGGAAGAAGAAATGAAAGAAGTTGCAGCAATCATCGCGAAGCTTCTGAAAAACCACGAAGACGAAGACGTGAAAAAAGAAGCAAGAGAGCGCGTAACTGCACTAACAGACAAGTTCCCACTATACGCATAATCACTCAAACAAGTCGCCATCCTTGGATAGCGGCTTGTTTTTTTGAGTGTTGTGGTGGGTTCATGAAAAATGAGCACCGCGCAATCCGGAGCACGAACCGCGCAAAGTGGCCATCAGACCGCGTAATCCAGAGTACGAACCGCGCAAAGTGGCCGTCAGACCGCGCAATCCGGAGCACGAACCGCGCAAAGCCGCACCAGCACTACAAAAACACACACTCAATCTCAGCTTAATAACAATCGACACAATATTCGACATAAAAGAACATCCGTAATAGCACTTTATCATTGTGCAGAATAATGTAGCTTTCTGTTATAATAGACAAGACATTTTAAAAAGGAGCGATGATGAATGCCTAAAATACATGTATTTGACCACCCACTCATCCAGCACAAACTAACGTATATACGTGATATAAACACGGGAACAAAGGAGTTCCGCGAGCTTGTAGACGAAGTTGCCACGTTGATGGCTTACGAAATTACACGCGAACTCCCCCTTCAAGAGGTAGAAGTACAAACACCAGTATGCACAGCGAAATCGAATGTGCTTGCAGGGAAAAAATTGGGTATCGTACCAATTTTACGTGCAGGTATCGGGATGGTAGATGGCATTCTGAACTTAATCCCAGCAGCAAAAGTAGGGCATGTTGGATTGTACCGTGACCCAGAAACATTGCAACCGGTAGAATATTATGTGAAGCTACCTTCTGATGTAGCAGTTCGCGACTTTATCCTCGTGGACCCAATGCTTGCAACAGGTGGATCTGCCATTGCAGCAGTTGAATCCTTGAAAAGCCGTGGCGCGAAAAACATTAAATTCATGTGTTTAATCGCGGCTCCAGAAGGCGTGAAAGCATTGACAGAAGCGCATCCTGATGTGGACGTATATATCGCGGCGCTTGATGAAAAATTAGACGAAAAAGGCTATATCGTACCGGGACTCGGTGACGCTGGTGACCGTTTGTTCGGAACAAAATGATACGGAAGGCGTGGATGATTTGAAGAAGAAATGGAAAGTGATGACGATTTTTGGCACGCGGCCAGAAGCGATTAAAATGGCACCGCTTGTACTAGAACTACAAAAACATGAGGATGACATTGAATCGATCGTAACCGTGACGGCACAGCATCGCCAAATGCTGGACCAAGTGCTTGAGACATTCGGCATCACGCCAGATTATGATTTGAATATCATGAAAGATCGCCAAACACTGATAGACGTTGCAACACGTGGGCTAGAAGGGCTCGACAAGATTATGAAAGAAGCACAACCGGACATCGTGCTTGTTCATGGCGATACATCGACAACTTTCATCGGTAGTCTTGCGGCATTCTACAACCAAATTGCAGTTGGACACGTCGAAGCGGGCCTTCGCACGTGGGATAAATACTCTCCATATCCGGAAGAGATGAACCGTCAAATGACAGGGGTTATCGCGGACCTTCATTTTTCACCAACAGAAAAATCAGCGCGTAATTTATTAGATGAAGGTAAAAAGCAAGACCGCATCTATGTAACGGGAAATACAGCGATTGATGCACTGCAAACGACTGTGCGCGAAGAGTATTCGCACCCTGTGCTAGATAACATCGGAACAGATCGCCTCATCTTATTGACGGCACATCGTCGTGAAAATCTCGGCGAGCCAATGCGCAATATGTTCCGTGCCATCAATCGTTTGCTTGCTAAACATGATGACATTCAAGTGATTTACCCAGTGCATATGAATCCAGCTGTTCGTGAAGTAGCAGATGAACTTCTTGGAGACAACAGTCGTGTACAGTTAATTGAACCACTAGAAGTGCTCGATTTCCATAACTTTGCGGCACGTTCGCATATCATCTTGACCGATTCAGGCGGGATTCAAGAAGAAGCACCATCACTTGGTAAACCAGTGATTGTATTGCGTGATACAACCGAACGTCCAGAAGGTATTGAAGCAGGCACGCTAAAACTTGCGGGTACAGACGAGGATACAATATTCGATTTGACAGATACACTGCTCACAGACGAAGCAGAGTATGCAAGAATGGCGAAAGCATCCAACCCATATGGTGACGGACATGCCTCTGAACGTATTGTAGAAGCATTAAAAGAATATCTTTCAACGATCAATCGCGTCCAGGCGTGATTGCGTCCGGAGGCTTTATCTGAAATCAGGTAAAGCAAGTGTAAGCGAGACGACCGCAACTAGGGGGTCGTCTCGTTTTAACAAATGGTAAATTATATTTAGGGAAATCCCTTATTGCTTTTTGCAACTTAATTTTGTCGATTGTTTGACAAATCCCAGAGTTTGTGAAGAATTTCACGGGAATCAATTGACATCATTTTTAGCCTATTGTATGCTTACAAAGGATAAGAATGATAGGGGTTTTTCGTATAATTGAAACAGCACTACATCTGTCGTGTTAAGATATTGCTATCGTCTTATCTTTTTACGTTGAAAATGTAGGGATGCTCCATTTGTCGATTAAAGACAATTTAGGATCATCGCAATCGCATTATTTGCCGAATTTCCTGCCATTCGACGCTACTTGCACAACTTATAGGTTCTATCCATTTCGAAGTCTTTGCCCTTATTTGGCTAGGCAGTGAAACGAGAACCCCCCGCTTTTCCGTGTGTTATAGATTGTAACTGCAAACGTAGTTACAATGCGCCGTACAATCCTAAAATACGAGTCAGGAGAATAACCTACCATGCAAACCTTGCAAGAAATTTATAACATACAAAAGAAGGCTCTCTTTTTTTGTCTAGCATTGTTTGTCCTAGGATGGGGATTTACTGATTTTAAGACAGTTTTCGCAGGTTTAATACTCGGATCTCTGTTTGGATTGTATAATTTCTGGATTCTTGTCCGTAAAATGGAAAAGACAGAGCAGAAGTTTGTGGAGGGGAAACACAGTTTATCGCTTGGGACTGCGTTACGTTTCGCATCTGGTGTCGCTGCGGCTGCAATTGCGACCGCGATGCCAGAACATTTCGACCTGATCGGTACGGTTATCGGTTTTGCGATACCTTACATTCTCCTACTAGTGGAGAGGATCATATACCACGTAAGACATCAATAAGTTTTTTCGCCAGTAGAGCTGTTCACAAATGTGGAGCGATACGAAAAAATTTGACTTAATTCTGGTTGCAAAAGGGAGGTGAACGAAAAATGGAACATGGAAATCCGTTAGTAACGGCTTTCAAAGGAACAGCATTTGAAATGACATTCAACCTATCAAACGTCTTAATGCTATTCATCACATGTCTAATTGTGTTCCTCATTGCGTTTTTTGCTACGCGTAGTATGCAGCTGAAACCGACGGGAATGCAAAATTTCTTTGAATGGGTCATGGATTTCGTCAAAGGGATTATCAAGAGTAATATGGACTGGAAAACAGGTGGACGGTTCCACATATTGGGAATCACCCTTATCATGTTCCTCTTTGTAGCGAACGTATTAGGACTTCCGATGGCAATTTATTGGAAAGGGGACCTATGGTGGAAATCACCAACTGCGGACCCTGTAGTGACATTGACACTCGCAAGTATGGTCATTGTTCTTACACACTACTACGGTATTAAGATGGCAGGTTTGAAAGAATATGGAAAAGGTTACCTTAAGCCACTTCCTTTCCTTGCACCGCTTAAAGTCGTTGAGGAGTTTGCAAATACGCTAACACTTGGTCTACGTCTTTATGGTAACATCTACGCTGGTGAAGTTCTTCTAGGACTACTAGCTGGACTAGCAACATCAGGAATGCTTGGTTTATTTGGAGCGGTTGTACCGTCTCTTGCTTGGATGGGCTTCTCGATTTTCGTTGGGGCAATTCAATCATTTATCTTCGTTATGTTGTCGATGGTCTACATGTCACACAAAGTGTCAACAGACCATTAAGCATATAATGCCCGGATAACCGGGTGAACAAACAAAAAAACAGGAAATTTTAGGAGGAAACAATAATGGTAGGATCAGTTGGTCTATTAGCAGCAGCAATCGCAATCGGTTTAGGAGCACTTGGAGCAGGTCTAGGTGCAGGTCTAGTTGTATCACGCACACAAGAAGGAATCGCACGTCAACCAGAAGCACGCGGTATTCTTCAAACAAACATGTTCGTTGGGGTTGCACTTGTTGAGGTTGTTCCGATTTTCGCAGCAGTTATCGCGTTCATCGTAATGAACAAATAATAAGTAGCACGAACCAAGGTACTGACATTCAATGGCGAAGAACGTGAGATGTAGTCCTTCGCCATTCCTTTATGTAAATGAATAAAATATCTATATTTAATAAAGAGATATAAGCTCTTGAAGGGAGTGAAACAATCGTGTTTTTGGATACCTTCGCCCTATTGGCAGCAGACGGTGGAGCTGCTAGTGGATTGGCAAAATTAAACAACCCAGATGGCCTTAACCTAGGTGATATTCTCGTAACGGTAGTATTTTTCACGATTCTCATGGTGCTTCTGAAGAAGTTTGCATGGGGACCACTTATGGGCATCATGGATCAACGAGCTCAAATGATTTCAAATGACATCGATGCGGCTGAGAAAAGTCGTCTTGAATCACAAAAACTTCTTGAAGAACAGCGTAGCCTGTTAAAAGAAGCACGTGATGATGCACAGTCGATTGTTGACAATGCTCGTAAACAAGGTGAAACACAACGTGAAGAGCTAATTACAGCAGCACGTTCAGAAGTTAACCGTATGAAAGAAGCGGCAACGCTTGAAATTGCGACAGAGAAAGAAAAAGCTGTTGCAGCAGTACGTGAGGAATTCGTATCCCTTTCTATCCTTGCAGCGTCTAAAGTACTTGGAAAAGAAATTTCCGAAGAGGATAACCGCGCATTGATCGAAGAAACGATTGTGAAGGCAGGCGAAGGCCGATGAGCCAATCGGTTGCGGCAAAACGCTATGCACTCGCATTATTTAACTTGGCACAGGAGCAAGGACAAACGGCAATCATTCAAGAAGAACTTCATGAATTGAAAAACGTTTTCCAAACTAACAAAGAGCTTGAGCAATTACTTGGGTCTCCGAAGTTGTCTGTGGCGAAAAAGAAGGCATTACTTACAGACTTATTCAAAGGTGCCAATGTGCATATTTTGAATACACTGTCATTCCTATTGGATCGAAAACGCATCAACGAGATTATTGCAATTGTTGACGAGTTCAACGGATTTGCAAATGATGCAGCTGGCGTAGCTGAAGCAAAAGTGTATTCTACACGTGCGCTTACGGCTGAAGAAAGCGAATCGATTTCCAAAGCGTTTGCACAGAAAGTCGGTAAACAGTCTTTGAAAATTGAAAATATCATCGAACCGAGCCTGCTTGGAGGCATTCGTCTGCAAATTGGTAACAGCATCTACGACAGTAGCGTAAGCGCGAAGCTTGAGCGTCTGAAACGAGATCTAATCGGTTCATAAAACTGAAATTTGAGGGGTGACATACATGAGCATCAAAGCTGAAGAGATCAGCGTTCTCATAAAACAGCAGATTGAAAGTTATCAATCTGAGTTAACAGTGAGCGAAGTGGGTACAGTTATCAAAATCGGTGACGGTATCGCATTAGCTCATGGCCTCGACAACGTCATGGCTGGAGAGCTTCTTGAGTTCTCTACAGGTGTTCTAGGTATGGCGCAAAACTTGGAAGCGAACAACGTAGGTATCGTTATCCTTGGCCCATACACAGACATTAAAGAAGGCGATGAAGTACGTCGTACAGGTCGTATTATGGAAGTACCAGTCGGTGAAGAATTGATTGGCCGCGTAGTAAATCCACTTGGGCAACCAGTTGATGGTCTAGGTCCAATTGCAACAACAAAATCACGCCCAATTGAAAGCCCAGCACAAGGGGTTATGGCACGTAAATCTGTACATGAACCACTTCAAACAGGTATCAAAGCGATTGACGCACTTGTACCAATCGGTCGTGGACAGCGTGAATTGATCATCGGTGACCGTCAAACAGGTAAAACAACTGTTGCGATCGATACGATCTTGAACCAAGCTGACCAAGATATGATTTGTATCTATGTTGCAATCGGTCAAAAAGAATCGACAGTTCGTGGAGTTGTAGAAACACTTCGTAAAAACGGCGCACTTGATTACACAATCGTCGTAACGGCTTCTGCTTCACAACCTGCGCCACTTCTATTCTTAGCGCCATACACAGGTGTAACAATGGCTGAGGAATTCATGTTCCAAGGTAAACACGTCCTTGTTGTTTATGATGACCTTTCTAAACAAGCCGCGGCATACCGTGAGCTGAGCTTGCTACTTCGTCGTCCTCCAGGTCGTGAAGCTTACCCAGGTGACGTTTTCTATCTTCACTCCCGCCTTCTTGAGCGTGCAGCGAAGTTGAACGACACATTAGGTGCAGGTTCAATCACAGCATTGCCATTCGTTGAAACACAAGCTGGGGATATCTCTGCTTACATTCCAACAAACGTTATTTCCATCACTGATGGACAAATCTTCCTTCAGTCTGACCTATTCTTCTCGGGTGTACGTCCAGCGATCAACGCAGGTTTATCTGTATCCCGTGTTGGTGGATCAGCACAAATCAAAGCGATGAAAAAGGTTGCGGGAACATTGCGTCTTGACCTTGCGGCATACCGTGAGCTAGAAGCGTTCTCTCAATTCGGATCTGACCTTGATGCTGCTACAAAAGCGAAACTTGACCGTGGAGCGCGTACAGTTGAAGTGTTGAAGCAAGATTTGAACAAACCGCTTAAAGTTGAACACCAAGTTGTGATTCTTTATGCATTGACACGTGGATACTTAGATGACATCGCTGTTGGCGACGTACTACGTTTCGAAAGCGAGCTTATGAGCTGGCTCGAGTCAAACCACTCTAACGTAATCGATCATATTCGCACAACGAAAGATCTTCCAGCTGATGATGTGTTTGCAGAAGCACTCAATGCGTTCAAAAAGACTTTCGCAGGTTCGGAATCTTAATAGAAACCGTATTTGACACAGGTCAAAACGATTTACGATCAAAAAAACGATAAGGTGGTGAATTGCCAATGGCATCATTACGCGACATAGAAAACCGTATTAAATCGACGAAGAAAACGAGTCAGATTACGAAAGCCATGCAAATGGTTTCTGCTTCTAAATTGAGCCGTGCCGAGCTAAACGCAAAAGCGTTTGTCCCGTACATGGAGAAAATTCAAGAAGTTGTAGGCGCGATTGCTGCTGGAACAAAGGATTCGGGTCACCCGATGCTTGTTTCACGACCAGTCAAAAAGACAGGTTATATCGTGATTACATCAGACCGCGGGCTTGTAGGGGGCTATAATGCCAACATCCTACGTACTGCAAAACGTGCGATTGAAGCGCGCCACACGTCGAAAGACGAAGTGAGTATCGTTGCAATCGGACGTAAAGGGCTGGAGTTTTTCGAACGACTGGACTTCAACGTAGTTGAAAGCTTAGTCGGTCTATCTGACCACCCTTCGTTCGGTGAAATAAAAGACATCGCGAACCGGGCTGTTGGCATGTTCACAGAAGGCGAATACGATGAAGTGTACTTGTACTACAACCACTACGTCTCCGCCATCTCAAGTGAAGTGACGGAAAGAAAACTTCTTCCGCTCACGGATATCGCACCCGCTGCTTCAACAGCTGCGTATGAGTTCGAGCCTTCAGGTGAAGTAATTCTTGAAGCGCTTCTTCCGCAATACACGGAAAGTCTCATTTACGGAGCAGTGCTTGACGGCAAAGCGAGTGAACATGCTTCCAGTATGACAGCGATGAAGACTGCTACGGATAATGCATCAGAACTAATAGATTCACTAACACTTTCATTCAACCGTGCACGACAAGCGGCGATTACGCAAGAAATTACGGAAATCGTTGGTGGCGTCGCAGCTCTTGAATAAGAACTGACAATGTACGGCAAGAGTAAGACAGGAGGGAAAAGTATGAATAAAGGACATGTTCTTCAAGTAATGGGTCCGGTTGTTGATGTTAAGTTTGAAAACGGTCAACTTCCAGCGATCTATAATGCTTTGAAGGTTACGATTGAACGTCCGAACGCAGAAGCTGAAACGTTGACGCTTGAAGTCGCGCTTCACCTTGGGGACGATTCTGTTCGTACAATCGCAATGTCATCAACAGACGGTTTACAACGTGGATCTGTAGTTGATGATATGGGTGCTGCAATCTCAGTACCAGTTGGTGACGTAACACTAGGACGTGTATTTAACGTACTTGGAGAAATTATTGACCTTGGTGAGGAGATTCCGGCAGCAGAGCGCCGCGACCCAATTCACCGTCAAGCTCCAGTATTTGAAAACCTTTCAACAGAAGTTGAAATCCTAGAAACAGGTATTAAAGTTGTTGACTTACTAGCTCCATACATCAAGGGTGGTAAAATCGGACTCTTCGGTGGTGCGGGTGTAGGTAAAACAGTTCTTATCCAAGAATTGATCAACAACATCGCTCAAGAGCACGGTGGTATCTCGGTATTCGCTGGTGTTGGAGAGCGTACACGTGAAGGAAATGACTTGTTCTATGAAATGACAGATTCTGGCGTTATCAACAAAACGGCAATGGTATTCGGTCAAATGAACGAGCCACCTGGTGCGCGTATGCGTGTTGCACTTTCAGGATTGACAATGGCAGAATACTTCCGTGACGAACAAGGCGCGGACGTACTTCTCTTCATCGATAACATTTTCCGCTTCACACAAGCGGGATCTGAAGTATCAGCACTACTTGGTCGTATGCCATCAGCGGTTGGTTACCAACCAACACTTGCTACGGAAATGGGTCAGCTTCAAGAGCGTATCACGTCGACAAACGTCGGTTCGGTTACATCTATTCAAGCGATCTATGTTCCAGCGGATGACTATACGGATCCAGCTCCAGCAACGACGTTCGCTCACCTTGATGCGACGACGAACCTTGAGCGTAAACTTTCTGAAATGGGTATCTACCCAGCGGTTGACCCACTTGCATCTACTTCCCGTGCACTAAGCCCAGAAATTATTGGCGAAGAGCATTATGAAGTTGCACGTCAAGTACAACAAACGCTTCAACGTTACCGCGAACTTCAAGATATCATCGCAATCCTTGGTATGGATGAGCTTGGCGAAGAAGACAAATTGGTTGTAGGACGCGCGCGTCGTATCCAATTCTTCTTGTCACAGAACTTCCACGTTGCTGAACAGTTCACAGGACAAAAGGGTTCTTATGTGCCTGTAGCTGAAACAGTAAAAGGCTTCGGCGAAATTCTTGATGGCCGTTACGATCATCTTCCAGAAGATGCATTCCGACTTGTTGGACGCATCGAAGAAGTAATCGAAAAAGCTAAACAAATGGGCGTTGAAGTTTAATAAAAGGGACCAGGAGGGGAAAAAATGAAGACCATTAAAGTCAATATCGTCACTCCCGACGGCCCTGTTTGTGAAACTGAAGCAAACATTGTCATTGCAGTTACTGAATCAGGCGAGGTTGGGATTCTTCCAGGCCACATCTCGACGGTAGCGCCACTTCAAATTGGTGCACTTCGTCTGAAGAAGGATAACTCGACTGAATTTGTTGCTGTACATGGTGGTTTTATTGAAGTCCGTCCGGATGTTGTCACAGTGTTGGCGCAAAGCGCAGAGATGGCTTCTTCAATTGACATCGCTCGTGCAAAAAGAGCGGCGAAAAAAGCAGAAGACGCACTGCAGGCGAAAAAAGAGGACCTTGATTACAAATTGGTGGAACTTGAGCTTAAACGTGCCATCAATCGAATCAACGTGTACGAAGCGAAAGCATAAGTGTGAATTGTTGAGGGCGGACAGGGGACTAGTTTCTTCTGTCCGCTTTTTTAGCGCAAAGACTGGTTTTCTTGTCCAGGCTTCAGGCGCGAGCCGCCAGCCGCTCGGGTCATAAGCAATCCAGCTATGTGGCCAAGAGCGCCACGTCGCTGGCTCGACTTATGCCTGTCGTGTCTAGCGGGCGCCTTGCGCTTTTCTTATTGTCCAGGCGCTTGCGCTTTTATATAGGAGGTCGTTGGATGGCCAGTATTATTGGATTTAATCCGTTATTGGCGATTGTGTCGCATATCTTTTTTATTGCGGTTGCATTTTATGGATTACAAGCACTGAGGCTAGATAGAATCATAAAAAAAAACCGTGTCATGCAGGCACAAGTTTTGTTTATTTTATTGAGTATTATGATTGGTTGGGCCGTATCAAATTTCTTTTTAGAGATATCCTATTGGGCAGGAAGAGTGCCACATCTATTTGGCTAAACGCAGACAATAGGACGAAATAAGTAAAGCTACATGCTATCGCCGCGTATATGAAGGATGGTGACAGTCCTCAGATTGTCATATATGGGGCGATAGCATGAAAAGGATTTGGGGTTCGGAACAAAGAGATTATTGTTCGGAGTAGTAGGTAAGCTAAAGTATGATGTGCGTCGTGTGGAGCTGTGTATTTATGACACAGAACATTGAAAAGACACATATTATAGACTACTTGGCGGACAGTCGGAAAAATAGCCCAAATATAGCTTGTTTAATGTACATGGGCAATGTAATATAGAATATGTTTTTACACGTAATTTATCTTTATTCAGCA
This sequence comes from Sporosarcina sp. FSL K6-1522, assembly GCF_038622445.1. Taxonomy (GTDB): domain Bacteria; phylum Bacillota; class Bacilli; order Bacillales_A; family Planococcaceae; genus Sporosarcina. Next base: position 14,740 of record NZ_CP152019.1, on the reverse strand, counting down.
GAAAATTTACACCTCTACAGGTGGCTGAGTATTTGCGGTTTTATCCTTTATTCAGTGGTTGTTCGAACATCCGCTGAATAATAGAGGAACACAGGCTAAGGTTGTCACGTCCAAAGAGCGGTGCCTTAATTTCTGCAAAAAGCGCAAAAATACGGCAAATCGAACCCTTCGTAGTTCGATTGGCAACGCCTGCATGACCTACATCGTGCAGGCCCAAGCCTTCGGCGGATGTCACAGACTTTGAATCGAGTTCGATTCAAAATCAGGACGCAATTATACCGAGGCGTAATTTATAATATCAACAATGACAATAGATGACTACATCATGCTTGGATACAACTTTGGAGTCGGAGGGGCTTATTTTGGATAAAATTATTATTAATGGCGGACGTGTGCTACAGGGGAATGTTCGCGTTGAAGGTGCGAAGAACGCTGTATTGCCAGTACTCGCTGCAGCATTACTTGCATCTGACGGAGTAAACGTCATTCGGGACGTACCAAACCTGTCGGACGTACGGACGATTAATGAAGTGCTGAAAAGCCTGAATGCAAAAATCGAGTACCATCCTGAACAGAACGAAGTGATTATCGATTCGACAGAGAAATTGTCGAACGAAGCACAATTTGAATATGTACGCAAAATGCGTGCGTCGATTCTTGTCATGGGACCAGTGCTTGCACGTAACGGTTTTGCACGTGTTGCACTACCAGGTGGCTGTGCAATCGGATCACGTCCAATCGACCAACATTTAAAAGGCTTTGAAGCAATGGGCGCAGAGATAACATTCGGGCACGGGCATGTCGAAGCGAAAGCGGAAGGCGGTCTGAAGGGTGCAAGAATTTATCTGGACTTCCCAAGCGTTGGTGCAACGGAAAATATTATGACAGCAGCGGCTCTTGCAAAAGGGACAACAGTTATTGAAAACGCAGCAAAAGAACCTGAGATTGTAGATCTTGCAAACTTCATCAATGAAATGGGCGGTAAAGTAGTAGGCGCGGGTACGGATTCCATCCGCATCGAAGGCGTAGAGAAGCTTTATGGCACAACGCATCATATTATCCCGGATCGTATCGAAACAGGTACATTCATGGTAGCTGCGGCAATTACAGGCGGTGACGTCATCATTGACAACGCCGTACCTGAGCACAATGCAGCATTGATTTCTAAGCTAGGTGAGATGGGTGTTGTCATCACTGAACTGGATGAAGGTGTTCGTGTGACGGCTGAATTGCCATTAAAGGCAGTTGATTTGAAAACGATGCCACACCCAGGTTTCCCAACAGATATGCAATCACAAATGATGGCATTGATGTTAACGGCGACGGGCACAGGTGTGTTAACAGAAACCGTCTTCGAAAATCGTTTCATGCATGTGGAAGAATTCCGCCGTATGAACGGTGCTGTTAAAATCGAAGGCAGATCAGTTATCATCAACGGCCCATCTAAATTACAAGGTGCGGAAGTAGCGTCAACGGATCTTCGTGCAGCAGCAGCGCTTATTCTAGCTGGATTGGTAGCAGAAGGCGTTACGCGTGTAACAGAGCTTACACACTTGGATCGCGGTTATGTGAACTTCCACGGCAAGCTCGCAGCACTAGGTGCAGACATTGTACGCGTTTCACCAGAAACACATACAGAAAAAGAAGTTCAACTCGCATAATCACATACAAGAAAAAGGCTGTTAGTCACTGACTACAGCCTTTTTCATATTCCTTAGAATAACTACGAATAAAAATGAGCGGTGTTCATACAATTGAGTATGGACAAACTACTCACTGTTTTATTCATTCTATTGTTATTTTTTATGCCACTAATGTTGAAAACAGCACCGGAAAGTAGCAAGCGAGTTAGCAAGGACGTACAAGAAGAAGTCTGCCCAGTCTATATAACCGTTGCTGGCGTGCCAGAGCCCATGTTGCTTGAAGACTATGTAGTAGGCGTTGTTGCAGGCGAAATGCCGATAGCCTTTCACGAGGAGGCTTTAAAAGCACAAGCAATTGCAGGACGTACATATGCACTTCGAACAACGGAGAATGGCAATAAGCCCATCGCGGCAGATGTCTCCGCACAAGTATTTAAAACGGTTGAACAGCGCAAAGAACAATGGGGCAAAGATTTTAAGCGTAATGAAAAGAAAGTCCGAGCAGCCGTAGAAGCGACAGAAGGCAAAATCCTGATGTATGGTGAAGAAATGATAGCCGCGATGTTTTTTTCCACATCCAATGGTAGTACGGAAACCGCACAAAATTTTAGCGGTAGCGACATCCCCTATTTACAAAGCGTCGAAAGCCCCGGAGAGGAAGATGTAACGCCGAAAGTCGAAAGGAAATCTGAGATGCCGCTTGCCAAATGGAACAAAGCGTTGGGCACTGCATGGGACGCTGAACAATTCAAAGCATTGCAGCTCGTGCGTAATCCAACAGGGCGCGTGCAGAAGGTCATAACGACAGGATTTGAAGCTAGTGGCCGCGAAATGCGAGAACTACTAGGCCTCGCATCGACAGACTTTGATATCGCATTCGATGTGACCAATGACATCGTTCACGTAACAACCGTTGGCTATGGGCATGGAGTAGGCATGAGCCAGTATGGAGCGGAGGCTTATGCACAGAAAGGATGGACCGCAGAAAAGGTTCTGCTACACTACTATACCGGCACAGAAATAAAAAAATTTACGCTACCTGATTCACAATGTTTAAAAACACCTTAACTTGCAAACAATAGCGAGTGAGGTGATGACAATGCGAGAAGAAAAACCGAAATCCCCTTCTCAAAAGAACAAGAATACAAAGACAGCAAACTGGTTCTGGCCTGTAATCTATTCGGGAATTGCAATTGTTTTCGTAGGTATGATCTGGGGCTATAACGCATTTATGAAAGAAGATTCCCCGGGTGTGGCAGACGTAGCAGGCAAAGACCCGAAAGGCGCTGACACAGTAGTGGTCGAAACAAATGCACCAAAGGAGTTGCTGAAATACCCATTTAACGAAGCACTCCTAGATAAGGCAGAAATTCTACAAGAGTACTATGATTCAGAGGATGATGAGGCCATGCGTGAAAGTGCTTTGCTCGTCTTCAACCAAACGTACGTAACGAATACCGGTGTATCTATCTCGGTAGACGGCAAGCCGTTTGAAACCATCGCTGCACTCAGCGGTAAGGTAGAAGAAGTGGTAACAGATCCCTTTAAAGGAGATGAAATCATCATCTCTCACGCAGATGGACTGAAAACCATCTATCGTTCAGTGACAGGCATTCTCGTTAAAAAAGGCGAAGAAGTAGAACAAGGACAAGCGCTCGCAACGACTACACAAAACGAGTGGAATCCAACAGCAGGCGTCCATCTACACTTCGAAGTACAAGAAAACGGTGTTGCCGTTAACCCGCGCACCTATCTTGGATTCTAAAAGCATACGCAACTTTCAAGCCACTCCTGCAATGCCTGGAGGTGGCTTTTTTTGATTAAGCGCGCAAAGTCGCCGCCAAACCGCGCAATCAGGCCCGCGAAGCACGCAAAGTCGTCGCCAAACCGCGCAATCGAGCCCGCGAAGCACGCAAAGTCGCCGCCAAACCGCGCAATCAGGCCCGCGAAGCACGCAAAGTCGTCGTCAAACCGCGCAATCAGGCCCGCGAAGCACGCAAAGTCGCCGCCAAACCGCGCAATGGAGCCCACGAAGCGCGCAAAGTCGCCGCCAAACCGCGCAATCAGGCCCGCGAAGCACGCAACCCTCCGTCTAACCGAGCAAAGCGAGTTGCGAACCTTTCGCATAACTGACCTAGCAACCGCATAGAATAAAGGAAGATTCGGAGTTGAGAGGGAAAGGAAGAGGGCGTGCACGAGCAAATACGGAGGCGATGCGTGCGCCTCGGAAAAATGTTGCTGGAGACAGGTCTTACGGTGCGAGCGTTGGCAAAAGCGACGGGGTACTCGAAAAGCACAGTCCATAAAGATTTGACGGAGCGATTGCCGAACGTCGATATGGCACTGGCCGAAGAAGTGGCTAAAATACTCGCGTATCATAAGTCTGTCAGGCATTTACGAGGTGGGGAAGCGACTCGGATCAAATGGATTACTGAAACGAAGAAAGTGAGACACAAATGAGAGGGGCACGGAGTCATTCAGATTCCGTAGCCCGTCTTTTTTACATATGAAATCAACTTCTGCTACTCACATTTATAATTGCCAAACAAGAAAGAAATCTTTCAGAAAATGGTTCTAAAGGATATTCATAAATGGATGACTATGGTACAATTGTACGTTAGAAGAGTAGATAAGCACGGGTATATCCGATGATGCGGGTGGAAGGGGAAACGGAAACGATGTTTGCAGTAGATATTGGAATTGACCTAGGCACGGCCAATGTTTTGATTCACGTTAAAGGAAAAGGAATAGTGTTAAATGAACCATCAGTTGTTGCCATGGACAAAAAAACAAATAAGGTACTAGCTGTTGGAGAAGAAGCAAGACAAATGGTCGGAAGGACGCCTGGCAATATCGTCGCAATCAGACCGATGAAAGACGGTGTCATCGCGGATTTTGATGTGACGGAAGCTATGCTACGTCATTTTATCAATAAATTGAATGTAAAAGGTTTCTTATCTAAGCCACGCATTCTGATTTGCTGTCCGACAAACATTACGAGCGTCGAACAGAAAGCGATTCGGGAAGCAGCTGAAAAATCAGGCGGTAAGAAGATATTCTTAGAAGAAGAACCAAAAGTTTCAGCTGTCGGTGCAGGGATGGACATTTTCCAGCCAAGCGGCAATATGGTCGTCGATATCGGTGGAGGGACGACGGATGTTGCAGTGCTCTCAATGGGAGACATTGTGACGGCGGAATCTATTACGGCAGCAGGCGATATGTTCGATAGCGACATCACACAATACATTAAAAAGGAATACAAACTGCTTATCGGTGAACGGACAGCAGAAGATATTAAAATCAATGTCGGTACAGTTAGTCATGGCGAGCGTAAAGAACAGATGGATATCCGAGGCCGCGACATGGCGACAGGGCTTCCACGTACTATTACAGTCCACTCCGCAGAAATTGGCGAAGCACTGAAAGAGTCTCTTCAGATGATTGTTCAGGCCGCAAAAAATGTGTTGGAAAAGACACCACCTGAACTATCAGCCGATATTATTGATCGCGGCGTATTCTTGACGGGTGGCGGGGCATTGTTACACGGCATTGACCAGCTACTTGCCGATGAACTGAAAGTACCGGTATTTATTTCAGATAACCCGCTCGATTGTGTTGCGATTGGGACAGGCATTCTTTTGGAGAACATTGACAAGGTCGCTGGACGTTACTAATCATCATCCAATAGACGAGTAAGGAGGCGGGCATATGTTCCGCGGATTTTATACAGTAGGATCAGGCATGATCGCACAACAACGTAAAACGGAAATGCTGGCAAATAATATGGCGAATGCCAATACACCAGGTTTCAAAGCTGAGCAAGCAACGATTCGTTCATTTCCAGAAATGTACATGTCGAGTATTGAAAAAACACGTATTCCAACGCAAAACGGTTTTAACCTGAAAGGCCTTTCACCCGTAGGACCTATTTCAACGGGTGTTTACATGCAAGAAACATTGCCGTTATTTACACAAGGTCAACTGCGTGAAAGCGGGCAAACGACGGATGTAGCTCTCATAGATGGTCGTTTACCGATTGATGAGGCAAGCGGCGTGCAAGGCTCAATCTTTTTCCGGCTTGAGCATGACAACGGCGGCGAGCATTACACAAGAAACGGTAATTTCGCACTGGATCCAAACGGCTTTTTGACGAACCCACAAGGGTATTACGTACTCGATACGAATGGACAGCGTATTGCCTTGCAAAATGACGATTTCCAAATTACAGAGGAAGGCGTTATTATGGAGGGCGGAACGGCTGTTGCGACACTCGGTATTTCATTTGCACAGCGTCCTGATACGTTGATTAAACAAGGGAATGGCACGTTTGTAACAGAAAACGGTGCAAACCTGCCAAATGCAAATGGCGTCGCAGGTGTTACCTATTCGATGCAGCAAGGCTATCTTGAAGGTTCGAACGTTGACTCCGCACAGGCGATGACGGATATGATGACCGCGTACCGTGCTTTTGAGGCCAATCAAAAAATTCTACAAGCATACGATCGCAGCATGGAGAAGGCAGTCACGGAAATCGGACGTATCTAACTTGAGTCAGTGGAAGTCTAAAATCCAACTGAATCAAGTTAAGAAGAAGGCAACCTAAGTACGCCACGTCCTGTGGCGATGGTTGCATGACCGACATCCTGTCGGCCCGCGGATGTCACAGATTTTCAGAGGAGCTTTTCGAGCTCGCTCGAAAAAAATCTGGACGCAATTACGCCAAGCCGTAATTGATTGGACGGATACTAAAAGGAGCAAAGCGCATATGCTACGTACAATGACAACAGCAACGAACACGCTGTCCCAATTACAAAATCAGATTGATATCATCGGAAATAACCTCGCAAACTCGGGAACACATGGCTATAAATCGAGCGAGGCTAAATTCCAAGAATTGCTTTACCAGCAGTTCAACAATGACAAGGCAGACAGAGCACCACGTCAATCTCCAGTCGGCATTCGCTATGGATCAGGCGCAATGATTGGACAAGAACAGATGAATTGGAAAGTCGGCAGTCTTCAAACAACGAGTCGCGAATTAGATTTTGCCTTAACGACAGCGAAACAATATTTTAACATCCTTGTGCCAGGGGATGGCGGAGGAGCAGAAACCGTGTACACGCGCCAAGGGAATTTCTATATATCGCCAATGGGCAATGGTCAAGCGATGCTCGTGAATGGCGAAGGTCATCCAGTGGCGAACAGTGCAGGCTTGCCGATTACATTTGCAGAAGATGTTCAAAGCTACTCGCTTGGAGCAGGCGGCGTGCTGCAGTTAACACATGCAAATGGGACGAGAGAAACGGTAGAGTTAGGTGTAACAGTCATGGAACGTCCGAATTTGATGAAGCGCCTATCTGCTACGAACTTTGGTTTACCTGACAATTTAGCAGACCTTGGGTTAACAGCGCAAGACGTATTAACTGAACTGCAAGGTGCTGCAAGAAACGAAATTGGCATGGAAAATGGGATGCTTGAAGGCTCGAATGTCAACTACGAGAAAGAAATGACAGATCTCATTACTGTCCAGCGTTCATATCAGTTCAACGCACGAACAGTGACACTCGCAGACCAAATGCTTGGCTTGATTAACGGTATCCGTTAAGTTTATTATGGAGGAATGAAGTTCAATTCCTCCATGATAAAGCCTCCGGCGGATGTCATAGATTTTTAAGGGGAGTTTTCGAGCGAGCTCGAAAAAATCTAGACGCAATTACGCCAAGGCGTAATTGATTGATAAAGAACGAGCGGAAGACGCCTGACAGGCATACTCTTGAAGGTTAAGAAATGCCACTGTCTTATTATAGGCCCCAAGCGTCTGGCCGCTAGAGACTAGACAACAGGGAGTACTGAAATGACAGAAGAGAAACGTAGTGAGTTAGAAGAAAGTTCGGTGGAAAAGTCAGCTGACACAGCAGAAACGAAGCCAGCTTTACGTATAAAACGTATGAAAAAGAAGAAAAAGGTAGAGGAACAGACGGAGTCGAAAACGCAGAAGTGGGTTCAAATTCGCCTGCTGCCGATATGGCTTCGGATACTACTTGTCCTATTACTACTCGTCGGTGCAGCCGTCTTTGGTGCCATGTTCGGATATGGTTACCTAGGCGATGGAAACCCAGGCGATGTCCTGAAAAAAGAAACGTGGACGCATATTTACGATATCATGAATGGGAAACAGTCGTAAAGAATGTGATGAATGCCACAGTAGTCATGAAAAATGGGGGAGTTACCATGCTAACAACAGAGCAAATACAAGCGATTTTGCCGCATCGTTATCCATTCCTAATGGTGGACCGTATTCTTGAGGTCGAGGAAGGAAAGCGCGCGGTTGGAATCAAAAATGTAACGATTAACGAAGAATTTTTCAATGGCCATTTTCCGGGTTATCCGGTAATGCCCGGTGTTTTAATTGTAGAAGCACTTGCACAAGTAGGCGCAGTTGCCTTATTGCAAAAAGAAGAGAACAAAGGTCGTCTGGGCTTTTTTGCGGGCATTGATAACTGCCGCTTTAAACGCCAAGTGACGCCAGGTGATACACTACGCCTTGAAGTGGAAATCACAAGACTACGGGGAACAATTGTAAAAGCAAAAGCACTTGCAACCGTTGATGGAGAAACGGCATGTGAGGCGGAAATTACATTAGCACTTGGACCTGTCGCATCTCAGGAAAACTAAATTTGCGAAAGTCTTGAAATTTCGTTACAATGGTCAAGACCGTGTGGTAGCCAGTTGTGGCGGCACACTTCTACAGTAGGAGGTTACAAATCAGTATGTTTAAAAAGCTTTCGCCAAATGTAAAAAGCAGTATTACGAGGTCGATTACACAGACCTTCGAACAATATATGAGCGACATCGATTGGGACGAAGACAAGTATGATATTGAGACGTACATGGCTTATTGGCGTGAATACATCACAACAAAAGCGCTATGGTACACAAATATCCCCGAAGACATGAAGAGTAATCCAAAATTTCATGAGGATCTGGCGCAGCGTATCAATGAAAACATTGTCAGAATTCTAAATGAGCCGCCATCAGAAGAACAAATTGCAGCGATTCAGATGATGCAAGAAGCACTGGATACGCACTATGAGTATGATTGTAAAGCGGAAGCCGTATACGTGGAAACTTTGTTGAAAAATCATATCAATGCACAATAAAGAATAATGGATAGTTCCCTCTTTTTTGGTCAAGCTACAAAGTATCATACGGATTTGTATGGTAGACGGCTTGTGGAAAGGAGGGAATTTTTCATGTTCAAAAAAGCACTCCCGCTCGCACTGATGTCTGGACTTGTACTTACCGCTTGTACAAATAATGACGCAGTTCCCAATAACAACGAAACACCGATGGAAAAAGTGGAAGACAGCACAAGAGACCTGACGCCTAAAGTGAATGATGAGCAAACAGGACCCGATGTAGATGGTCTCGATAACAACCGGGATTCAAACACGAACGGCGTGAATAACGGGGTCATCAATGACAACAACATGACAACCCCAGAAGACGAAGTCATCATCGATGAAAACAATAAGACACCAAACGAAACAATCATCGATGAAAATGTCAATCCGAACAAGGAAGCACCCATTAACCGCTAACCACAAGTCGCACAAAAGCCGTTCCTTCCAAAGGAGCGGTTTTTTGTCAACTCATGTTGCCTATCGAAGCGTGCAAAGCGTCCGCCGAAGCGCGCAAAGCAATTCGCCTACAGTTACCCATTACCCACTCAAAATCCCCAAATCCGAGAAATACCCCCGATTTGCCGTTCAAAATCCAATTTTACCCCCATTATCGCGATCAAAATTCAACTTTGGTAAAAACTGTATTATAAAACAGGCTTATCTGATAAAATATTGGTGAGGTGATAACAGATGATTTATAAACAAAGGTCCATGCCAAAAAAATTAATAGGGCTGGCTGCTTTATTACAACGTTTAGATCCAACACAGGAATTATATCGCAAAGTTGAAGAAGATTTTCGCAATCTAAAAGCCGGTTTTGGAGGTGAACAGAACTCGGACAAGCATCTACTCGAATTTAAGCCACTATATCCACACGCTATTTTGCACGATGTTTGCTTGAAGCATGATGGAGTTTACTTCCAAATGGATTCCATTTTAATCACCCCGGCATTTATCCTCATCATCGAAGTGAAAAATATCGGTGGTAAGCTAATTTTTAAATCGAATCCAGATCGATTTGTTCGTCAAAATGATTCCGGTGGAAAAAAGGCGATGAAAAGTCCAGTCGCTGAAGTTGAGCGTAAAAAGTTTTTTCTCCAACAATGGCTTACGCAGACCGAAATTCATGTTCCTGTCAAAGGTGTCGTGGCTCTCGCTTATTCAAATGAGCTTGAATTGGAAATCGATCCCAGCATACCGATACTGTTCACCTATCAGCTTCCGAATTATTTGTACTCGCTATCAGTAGAACAGAACCAGTTGAATGCAGCCGAAATTCAAAAAGTGACCCGGAAAATGATAAAGGATCATAAAGAATACAACCCGTTTCCAATGATGGTGTCCATGGAAATTTCACGGACAGCGATTTTATCGGGAGTCATTTGCCCAGCATGCAACAATCGAGGAATGCAATGGATGAAAAGAAGGTGGCGGTGTAGGAAGTGTGACTATTTTGGAGGAGATTGCCATTTACGCGCAATTGCAGACTGGCACTATCTCATTAGCGACAAAATCACAAACCGGGAATTTAGGGGATTTGTGTGTTTGAAAGACCGAAATGTAGCTCGTCGCCTTCTCGCAAAACCTGATTTTGAAATGAAGGGAAATCGAAGAAATGCATTTTACAAGATGCGAATAAAATCAGAAAGCGTCTCTAAGTAAATGAGGCGTTTTTTTGTGTCAAATAAAAGGATAAGCACTAGTCTTCAATTTGGGAAATCAAATAACCGCGCAATCGATCCCGCAAACCGCGCAATCGGTCCCGGAAACCGCGCAAAGTGCCCACCAAAGCGCGCAATCAATCCCGCAAACCGCGCAATCGATCCCGTGAACCGCGCAATCGAGCCCGCAAACCGCGCAAAGTGCCCACCAAAGCGCGCAATCAATCCCGTGAACCGCGCAATCGGTCCCGGAAACCGCGCAAAGTACCCACCAAAGCGCGCAATCAATCCCGCAAACCGCGCAAAGCGCCCCCGACAACTACAAGCCAATCCACCAACAACCCCAACCGCCAGAAAAGATGTATACTTAAACTTCATCCAACGTAGCAAAAACAACAGACTAACAGACAAAGGAGGGGGACAGCCCCGTGAAAATGTGGAAAATCTATGCATTACTCACCACAGTAATGTTCATTTGGGGGTTCAATCTACCGCTCCTAAAATACTTGCTGCTCTATGTCGATCCCGTCACGATGACGGCATTTCGAATCTTACTTGCCAGCGTCTCCGTCTTCATCATACTATCGGGCTTCAAACTGATTCGCATGCCCACAAAAAACGAATGGCTCTACATCGTCGGAGGAGCACTACTCAACGTCGTTCTCCATCACTATTTCCTCAACATGGGCTTAAGCCGCACTACGGGGACGAACGCTGGGCTAATACTGGGAACAGGCCCTGTTCTAACTGTTATTTCGGTTTCACTCATTTTGCGAAATTACCCGTCTAAAATTCAATGGGTTGGTGTTTTGCTTGGCGTCATCGGCGTCAGCTCCGTTGTCCTTGCAGGGGGAGGGGGAATTGCAGGCTTGGCACTTGGGGATCTCTTCGTCTTCATCGCGATTCTTGCACAAGTCTTATCGTTCCTCATCATCTCGAAAGCGGCCAAAACGATTGACCCGCGCCTCTTGACCGCCTATATGATGCTCATCGGTAGCGCTATGTTATTCATCATCAGCTTGATTCAAGAACCAGGTGAAATCAAAGCATTCGCTACTGTGCCACCGATGTTCTGGCTCGGCTTCGCAGCAAGCGGCATCATCGGAACCGCCGTTGGGCATATGCTTTACAACTATTCAGTAGGAAAAGTCGGCCCATCGAAAGCCGCCATCTTCATCAACTTCAACACAATGTTTTCCTTACTCGGTTCTGTCCTATTTCTCGGTGAAATCATCACCATCCGCCATCTCCTTGGCCTCATCTTCATCATAGCTGGCGTAATCCTCGGCTCAGGTGCAGCAGAAGATTTGTGGAAGAAGCGGCGCTTACAAAATGAAAAAATTACCTAGTTTCTTAGAAAAACTTATGTAGACTAAAACCGCGTAAAAGGGCGACAATCTAATGTTTGCAGTGGCTTTTGCAATATTAATACTCACATTTAACTATAAAAAATAACCCATCCTTGAGTTCGAGGCTCAGATGGATTATCCCGTCAATTTGCCGATCCCCTTGTAGGGAACCTAGCTATTGCTGACCGTTTGACGTTACCAACGTCAAGCGGTCCTTTTTATGATTCGCTATATCTGCCCCAACTATACAATATGTATGATGGGACTTCAGAAAATCTTCTCCTGCCATCACGCATATACTACTACCCACCAACCAAAAAGGAGGCACACCCTCATGCCACTCAACATCAACCCGCACGTCCAAGCCATTCAGCCATCCGGTATCCGCAAAATCGCCAACCAGCTCATTCACTATCCCGACGCCATCAACCTCACCATCGGGCAGCCTGATTTCCCAACACCCGACCGCATTAAACAAGCAGGGCGACAAGCCATTCAGGCCAATCAAACCACCTACTCACACAACGCCGGTCTACTAGAACTTCGGCAAGCCGCCGCAACCTTTTTCACCAACAAATATGGCTTCACCTACGATCCGCAAACAGAAATCATCGTCACAGCCGGTGCCAGCGAAGCGATGGACGTTACATTGCGCACCATTCTTGAAGCAGGCGATGAAGTCATCGTCATCGCACCAATTTACACAGGCTACGAACCACTTATCACACTCGCCGGGGCAACTACCGTCTACCTCGACACAACCGCCACCGGTTTCATTCCAACTGCTGCTGAACTCGAAAAACGCATCACAGCGAAAACAAAAGCTGTCATTTTCAACTATCCATCCAATCCAACCGGCGTCACCATTCCACGCCCAACAATGGATGAACTTGCCGCTACCCTTGCCAAACATGCTATCTTCATCATCTCAGACGAAATTTATAGCGAAAACACATTCGAAGGGGCGCACCGTTCCTTCGCCCAATATCCCGAGCTGAAAAACCAACTGTTTCTCATCCACGGCCTATCCAAATCCCATTCCATGACAGGTTGGCGCATCGGCTTTTTATTCGCAGCCGCCGAATGGATAGCGCAAGCTCTGAAAGTGCACGCCTACAACACCATTTGCGCAAGTGTCCCATCTCAACACGCCGCCATCTACGCATTCACCGAATGCCCAAACACACCCGCAGCGATGAACCAAGCCTATAGCCAACGCCGTGACTACATCTACAATCGCCTCACAAACATGGGCCTACCAGCCGTCAAACCAACCGGTGCATTTTACATTTTTCCTTCTATTAAAGAATTCGACATGCCATCCGAACAATTCGCCCTTACCTTACTCGATGAAGCCCGCATCGCCGTCGTTCCTGGTAACGCCTTCACACCATTCGGCGAAGGGTATATCAGAATATCCTATGCATATGCCTACTCTCAACTCGAAATCGCCATGGACCGACTAGAAACATGGCTAACCAATATACGACATAAGAACTAATACCTTGATGTGATTAATCAATGCATTACTTTGTAACTAAGTTAAAAATTTCATAAAAAGCATAATGAGTCCCGAAATCATTCGCATTCCCTATAACTTACTAACTAGTAAACTGTTATAGTAATAAAAGAAGGAGGGACTCATTATGAAAAAATGGTTTACATCTACAATCTTAGCAATAACATTACTCATCACAACAAACTTATCTGCGGAAGCAGCGACATTCAGTGACGTCAAACCGAATCACTGGGCTTATAAAGAAATTACAACACTAGCAGATCAGAAAATTTTAGGCGGTTATCCTGATGGCACATTCAAGGGAACGAACCCCGTCACACGCGCACAATCCGCGAAATTTCTTGCGCTCTCTCTAAACATGAAACCCTCAGCCAACTATGCCCCTAGTTTCACAGACGTTTCACCTACGGATGAATCCTATCGATACATTAGTCCACTTACGGAACACGGCATATTCAAAGACGGCAACCTCTTTAATCCAGGTAATCGACTGACGCGGGCACAAATGGCAAAAACCATTGCAGTTGGCTATGGACTAATCGTGGACGACCACCATCAACAATCATTTAGCGACGTGTCATGGAGAAGCGAATTTCATGGCTACATAACAACGCTTGCTGAAGTAGGAATAACGACAACACCAGACAAAGGTGCATTCAACCCGGGCGGTCAAGTAACACGCGAACAGCTTGCAGCCTTCATCTATCGTGCGAACGAATTCAAAGCAGCGCTCGACAAAGGCACCATCCATTACGACAATACACGTAAAATGTATATCGACAAAACCAAACCACTACCACCAGTGGCATCTCAAGAACCTGAAGCCGTTAAAACCATCGACTTGGTCAATAAACAGCGGACACTCAACAACATACAACCGCTCAACCAAGATATGGAACTGAGTCGCATTGCACAAGCAAAAGCAGACGACATGGCGAAACTGAACTACTTCGCCCATGAATCACCAACCTATGGGTCCGTCGAGAAAATGCTCGCGACATTCAACTATAGCTGGACTTCACATGGTGAAAACCTTGCACAAGGCTATACAACAGCCGAATCCACAGTAACAGGGTGGATGAATTCACCAAGTCATCGTAACAACATCTTAACGAACAAATTCACCAACATCGGAATCGGCTACGCAGTCGATACTAGAGGCAAAACCTATTGGGTCCACATGTTCTCAAGCAAATAATGAAGTAGACACCCCCGCAACTTAGTGTTGTGGGGGTGTTTTCATCTTAACTAAAATCCGAAGCGTGCAAAGTTCCCATTGAACCGCGCATTCACGCACGCAAAGCGCGCCAAGTTCCCATTGAACCGCGCATTCACGCACGCAAAGCGCGCCAAGTTCCCATTGAACCGCGCATCCACGCTCTCG